>NZ_JAEIMH010000005.1:114807-169275 GCF_016464295.1 Streptomyces sp. N35
TGCCCCCCCCCCCCCCCCCCCCCCCGCCACCCCCCCGCCCCCCCCCCCCCCCGGGGGGGGGGGGGGCCCCGGGCCCTTGCCTGCTCGTACGGCAGTCGATACAACGACAGCCCCGGCGACTTGAGACCCCCGAGGCTGTCCAGGACCCACTGGGAGGACCTGATGGACATCAGCATGGCACAGCCTGCGACGGACTCCGACCCGGACATGAACGAGGCCCTGCGCCGCGTCCGGGAGCACGACAAGAGGGGTGGGACGCGGTGACCGTCACCGTCTACGGCACCGGCACCCTGCGCGCCGTGGCCGTCGACAACAGGTCGTTTGTCCTCAACCCGGTGCCCGGCCTCGTGGTGAGCAGGCGAGAGCGGGGCTTCCGCGCTGACTTGACGGCGTCCGGCGAGGCCGTCAGCCGGGTCCGCGAACTGACCCGCGCGATGCCGGCGTCGCACGGAACGGACGAGAGCCTGGCCGAGTCCGCGGAGCTCGTCGTCTCCGAACTGGTGGCCAACGCAGTGCGGGCGAGCGGCCCGAACGCGGTGGTCCCACTGGTCGTCGAAGTGCTCGTCGCACTGCCCGGCACACCGGGCATCGAGGTGATCGTCCACGACGCCGCCCCAGGCCAGCCGCACCGCGGCGAGGCATCGTTGGACAGCGCTGAGGCCGAGTCGGGCCGGGGCCTCGGGATTCTTGCCGCCCTCACGGACGGCTGGACCGTCGAGCCGTCGACGGAGCCGACCTTCAACAAGATGATCAGGTGCCGCGTCAGCCGCGCCGAGTAGCACCGCCGCCATCACGTCGGCGGAAGCGAGGACTGCTGGCCCTTCCGGGCACCGCCTCCGCGCGCTCGTAGGCGCGGCAGACGACCGCGCGCCCATCCCCAACTACCCCAAGGCCTCCCCGTTCCTGGGACTGCCTGAGTCTGAGATTTCCACGGAGGGCTCCATGACCTACATCCGGAACCATTTCGCTCCATCCGCTCCCCACTTGCCCGCCGCCGAGGCCGGCATCGACTGGCGCCACAACGCGGTTTGTCGAGAAGAGGATCCAGAGCTGTTTTTCCCGATCGGCAACACCGGCCCCGCACTCTTGCAAATTGAGGAAGCGAAGGCCGTGTGCCGTCGCTGCCCCGTCGTCGAACAGTGCCTTCAATGGGCGCTCGAGTCCGGGCAGGACAGCGGCGTTTGGGGCGGACTGTCCGAGGACGAGCGCCGGGCGATGAAACGCCGCGCCGCTCGCAACCGTGCCAGGCAGGCATCCGCCTGATGGCAAAGGCCATGCGAGAGCGCGGACGGCCGGAGAGGCCGCTGCGCCGGACGAACCGTGAGCACCACGTCGGTCGGCGAGCGCTCCGCTGAACCTTCCCTGCGACTTCGCTCCGTCGGTTGCCCGATCCGCACGTCCCGCGCGCATCACAGCGGGACGTGCGGTGAGGGGGAGCCGGACAGCCCGGACCACGCGAGAAGGGACCCACGACCGTGATGCCACTTCAAAGCGCGCCCGCCGTCATCAGTGACAACGGCACGCACCACTTCATCCTCACCCTGCAGCGGCCCCAGGGGGTGACCAGCACGCGATCGAGCCTGGTCACGCCGCGGCCCGGAGCGACGCGCGCCGAGGTCCTCTCGGCGATCATCGCCCACTACTTCCCCGAACTCTCGACGGGGATCGTCATCCTCTATTTCTCCCTCGAGCCCAATCAGCTCTGACGACGCGCGAGGAGATCTCATGAATCACCACCTCGAAGTCACGCTCCAGGCACCTGAGTTGCATGAGCCTCCGTGTCCGCACTGGCCGGCATGCCCGACGGCCGACAACCCGGACCGGGACGCGGCGACGGTTGTGGCCGCGCACCCGGAGCAGGGCTGGAGCCGGCTGTGCAACGGCGTCCTGGTCTTCGACGACACCGGCGAGTTGCTGCCCTCAGGAGAGATGGTCCCGCCGCGCCGCGCGCTCGCTCCCGACTGCGCCGCATAGCCGGAGCAGCGGCACCTGAATGCGTGGCTGCGCCGATGAACTACCCGATCCGCTGCCCCCCCCCCGGGGAGCGGCCGGCCCGGAAGGGAGGGGGGGGGCCGCCACCCGTACCCCGCAGAAGCCCACGCCTGTCCGTAAGAAGCCGGCCTCCCGCCAGGCCTCGCCTGCCGCCGCCCGCGCTACGTCCTCCACGTCGACCACGGCCAACCCGGCAGGGCCGGAGCCGGACTTCGAGGCGCTCGCCCGCGTCGCGGACGCCCGGGACCGCGCCGCCGACATCATCGACAGCGCGCGCGAGCAGGCATCCGTCCTTCAGACCGAAGCCGAGACCGCGGCCGCACGCACCCTCGCGGATACCCACGCGCAGGCTGCGGCGGTGCTGACCGAAGCACAGAACCGTGCCGCGGGCATCACCGCCGACGCCGACCAGGACGCCACCGCCCACCGCGCGGCGGCGAAGAAGGACCTGGAGGCTGCGCGCGGCGACGCTGAACGGCTCCTGGCGAACGCCCGCGAGCGGACCGAGACCATGGTGGCCGAGGCCCGTGCACAGGTCGTCGACCTCACCGAGCTGGCCGCCACCGACCGCGAAGCGACCAGCAAGGCAGTTGCCGAGCTCCGGCGCCTGGCGGAGGCAGACCTCGCCGAGATCGCAGCCCACGTAGAACGGCGCCGAGCCGAGGCCGGGAAGATCCTCACCCGAGCACAGGAGCAGGCCGACGAACTGGTGGCCGCAGCGCAGCGGGAAGCCGAACAAGCCCGCGCGCGGTACACCGAGCTCGCCGAGACGGCGGCCGCACAGTACGAAGGCCGGCGTGCGGAGGCGGAGCAGCTATACGCGAACGCGGTCCAGGCCGCCGACGCCCGGCGCCGCGAGGCCGAAACCCATGCCGCTGCCGCGCGCGCCGAGGCCGAGCAGACCCGAACCGAGCTGAGCGAACAACTACGCAAGCTCACCGACCAGTTCGACGCGGACGCCGCCGCCAAGCGCACCGCCCTCGCCGCCGAACTCGCCGAACTCAGGCAGGCGTGCGACACACAGCGCGAGCAGCTCCGCGACGAGGGCAAGACCATCGCAGCCAAACTGCGGGCAGCCGCCCAGAAGGACGCCGACCGCATCACGGCGGAGGCGGAGCGGAAGGCCAAGGCCATCACCGAGCGGGCACAGGCCGACGAGGCCCGCGCCCACCGCCTGATCGAGGAAGCCCGCGAGGCGAAGCGGGCCAACTCCCGCTGGCGCGGCTGGCACCAGAACCTCAGCCGCAAGGCCTGGAAGACCGCCCCGTGGATCGCGCTCGCCGCCGGCGTCGGCCTCGCCGCCTCCGGCGAATACGAACTGGCCCGCATGGTCGGCATCAACGAGTATGTCGCCCCGCTGCTGCCCGTCAGCATCGACGTCTACTGCGTCACCGCGTTCCGCACCAAGAAGGACATCGCGGCGGCGCTGCTGCTGATGGCGTCCGCCAACGTGGTCTTCCACCTCTCGGAACAGGCCCACCTCGTCCCCGAGGGGGCGGCCGCCCCGTGGCCGCTGACGACGTTCGTCGTCCTGATCTTTGTGGCCGTCATCTGGCGCGTCCACTCGCTCATGCACGACGCCGGTACGGACGGACACGGTGGTACGGACACGGCCGCTGGTACGGACGGACGTACCAGTACGGCCGCAGCCCGTACGGATGGATCCGTCGGTACGCAGCACGCCCGTACAAGCCCGACCGGTACGGACTTGTACGGCAGGCACGCTGGTACGGGACACGGGCGTACGGCTGGCGACGCGGTTCGTACGGAGCCTGTACACGGCATGCCGCACGATGCCGGTGCGGCGGGCGCGAATGCGGGTCTGACCAGCGCGTACAGCAGCCGTACAGGCGACGTACAAGCCGCCAAGAACGGAGGCTCGCGTACTGGTACGGAGCACACCGGCCGTACCAGCGCCGCCGCGTACGAGCGAACGGCTTGTACTAGTACGGCCACGGCACGTACGAATCCGCCCGACCACGATCTGGCCGGTCGTATCAGTACGCCGGGCAACCGCTCGCGTTCCGGATCAACGACCGCCACCGCGCCCCGTACAGGTACGGCCACCCGCCCCCGTACGGACGACGAACTGCTCCCGCTCGTACAGACGCTGCCGCGCGATGTCGACGGCTACGTCACCATCTCGCGCGTCCGTACCACCCTCTCCGTCAACCAGGACCGTGCGATCCGCCTATTGAAGCTGGCCGGCCGCCTGAGTCCCGAGGACGCCGACAAGTACCTGAAGTGAGCAGAACAACCTGTTTCGACGGTTCCACCGGCCCCCGAGCGAAGCCAGCGCCTCGGGGACACGGTGAAGGCGCCGAAGCGCCAGCCCACATCCTGTCGCCAATTCGGAGCCCCCGTACGGCACTTCACTGAGGAGAGAAACCCGCGATGACCAGCTCCAACGACGAGAAGGAAGACGACCCGTTCGAGCGGTTCAAGGAGAACCAGAGGCAGACCGATGAGGACGCACTGAAGGGGATTGCGGAGAATCCGGAGGCGTTCGCCATGCTGCTGTCCGAGTACCAGGCCAGTGCCGTCCACATGCTCCGCAACCTGGAGACCCTGCAGGTCTACGTGCGAGTGCACTGCCGCAATCAGCGGGTCGAAGGGGACAAGTGGAAGCAGGCGCTGTGGCGTTCGGTGCCGACCGAGATGGCGCTGCGACGGCTGGTGTCGGCCCTTAAGGGCGTGACCAGGGGACTGGAGAACAGCGCCCGGAAGCGGTACGAACACGCGGAAGGGATCAAGAGCCTGAAGAAGGAGCGGGCGCTGGCGCGGGCCCGGATGAATCAGCCGCAGCTCAAGGCCGTTCCGGGCCAGCAGGGGAGTGCGGTCCGGGGCGACGAGCAGCACGTTCCGAGGTCGGTTTATGACCTGCAGGGGCGTGATTCCGCGTGAGCCGGCCGCCGCTGAACAGGGTCGAGCGCACCAAGTTCAACCGCCGTAAATGGCAGCTCGACGAAGCGAAGAAGGCGCGGGAATCCCGTGGGGATACGGGTGCGATGGAGTTTTGGCTTCGGGTCACGCGCGCCGATATTTCCCGGGAATTGAAGGCCGGCCGGGCCGATGTGCTGCACGCCTTCACGCAGGTGCTCCGGCTGTTTCGGGTCGCACTGGCCCGGCGCGCGGACGGCGATCCGCGGCTGCTGAACGACCTGCTGGCCTACGCGCAGCAGGTCCTCGACAAGCACCCCGACTACTGACCGTCACGATGTGAGGTTCCTTCCGGAACGCCGGAAGGGGCCTCGCGCGCGCGAAACGCGTGCACACGTGCCCGCGTGCACGCGTGCACACAAGCGGTCACGTTCTGTCAACCCCTTTGGGAGGAGGGACCTGATGGCTGACGACGACCATGACCCGGGCACCGGGAGCACCGTGGTGCACGGCCCATGGGGCGAGGGTGACGACCACATCGGCCCGCCGGCCGTGCCGGACTTTTCTCCGGCGAATCCCCCGCCGGACACGACACCGGAGTCAGAAGAGCTATCCGGCGGCGAGAGGCCGCACATTCCCGCGGTGCCGACTCCCCTGTCACCGGCAGCCGTCCTGGCATCCACCGGAATCGGCGATGCGGACGAGCCGGATGATGACGAATTCGAGGACGGTGAGGGCGAGTACGAACACCCTCGCTCGCTGGCGGACCAGATCAGCGACTTCCTCGAATTCCGCATCGACCGGGCACGCGAGCGGCACCTCAACGAAATGCCGTACCGGGCAGCGGAGATGGCGCGCAAAACGGCGCTGCTCGAAGCCCGTACGGCCGCCGAAGTCGCGTTGATGGAGCAGAACGCGAAGTTCCATCAGGCGGTGATGAAGGCCCGGGGCGACAAGGCCGCCGCCCGCGGGAAAGCCGATGCGGACCGGGCGAAGTCCTCGGCTGGTCTGGGCGCGGACAAGGGCCGCTCCAAGTCCGGCGGTGGTGGCGGAGGGGCCCGCGGCGGCGGTTTGGGCCGCGGCGGCGGCAAGTCGCCTTCCGGTGGCGGTTCGAAGTCGAACCGCAGCGGCTCCGGTTCCGGGGCTGGGGGTTCGAAGACGACGCCGAAGAACGGGACTGGACGGGGCGGGGGCGGCCGCGCAGGTGGCGGCGGGCCAGACCGGGTCGGCAAGGGCGGCAAAGGCACTTTCGACGGTCGTGGCGGTGTGGGCCGCGGCGGCGGCAAGTCGTCTACCGGCTCGGGCGGTTCCGCAGGCCCGCGCACACCCGGGCAGGAGCGGGCCCGCGGCCGGCAGAAGCGGCGTACCGAGCGGCAGAAGGCGCGCTTGGAGGACCGGACCAAGAACCGTGACCAGCAGCGTCGGCAGCGGCAGGCGGAGTGGGAGAAGCGCCAGGCCGATGACGCCGAGCGCGAGGCCAAGAAGACCGAGACGGCCGCACGGGACAAGGAGGAGCAGGAGAAGAAGAAGGTCCCCGACGACGGCGCGTCGCCGAAGCGCATCACGCTGGCCAAGGCCACCGGTGATGCGTTGGAGGAGCGCTGGAACAAGCGGCGCGCGGCAGCCGAACGCGCCCGTGCGGCGAAGGCCGAGGCCGCCAAGGCCACGGAGAAGGTCGACCTGACCAAGGCACCGAAGAACGAGACGCCGAAGAAGGTCGACCTGACCAAGGCACCGAAGAACGAGACGCCGAAGAAGGTGGACCTCACCAAACCGCCGAAACCCGCGGAGCCGCGCTCCGGCGAGGCCCCCAAGGTGGATCTCACGAAGCCGGACACCGGCTCAAAGGGCACCGACACGGGCAAGAGCACCGGACCGGGCCCGGGAGGAGACCCGGCTGCGGAAAAGCCGAAGCCCGACCCGGATCCCGGCGATCCGCAGGCATCGAAGCCGGACGCCGGCCCGGGCACACCGGACGCAGATCCGCAGGGGCCAGGTCACCGTGAGGACGGCCCGCGCACGAAGTGGGAGCGGTCCTTCAAGGCCTTTCGGGACCACCGCGCCCGCAAACGCGAACAGCCGCGTGCTCGCACGGAACGCGACCAGGCCGCGGGTCAGCAGCCGATCCCTGCCCACACGGTGGGCATCACCCTCGAACGCGACGACCCGCCCGCTCCATCCACCGCGGCCGACAAGGAGACCAGCGCGGCACGCCGTTCTATCCCGTCGCTCCCGCCGGCCACCGCACCGCACACCGCGGGGTCGGGCACCAGCACACCGCTCGAAGAGGAGAAGACCGTGAGTCATCCGGCCGCGAAACCCCAGGGGCCCGTGGCCCCGATGGCCGCCCAGCACCGCACCAACATCACCTTCGAGGAGTACCTCATCGAGGTGGTCAACCTCGCGGTCGCGGCCGCCTGCGACAAGGAGGAGGCCGAAGAACTGTCCGAGGCGCTCGCCAAAGTGTCCGATGCCCTGCGGGAGATGGAGCGGGAGCTGGCGGTCGACCACAACATCGACAGCCGAGTCACGGCCCTGATCGCGAACCTCGCGGACAGCGCGGACCGGATGCGCAGCTTCGCCGACCGGTTCGCCAAGGCGTGTGAAACCGCCAGCGATGCCGCCACGCTCGCTGCGTTCTCCGTGGGCCGCACCTACAGCGAGGACCTCGCGGCGATGGAGGCAGGCGGCCTGAAGACCGCGTCCGCCGCCGCCCACCACGACTGACCCCCAGACAGGAGAGCCTGCGATGAGTGAGGAAATCGGCCCCACCAACGGCGACAACAAGTACAAGTCCGTGCAGCACAAGCTGCTGAAGCTGGCCGGCGCGCTGGACAGCGCCCATGTCCGGCTGCAGCGGCTGCAGATGCGCATGGACATCAACGCAAACAAGTCCGAGGACCTGGCGCGCGACATCGAACGTGCCGAGCTGGACAAGAAGTTCGTCAACATGCAGAACGTGGTGTCGGTCGCCCTGGGCGGCGTCGCGATCGAGGCCCGCAAGCTCGCCGAGACCACCCAGGAGGTCGCCGCGGACGCGTGGGACGTCCGCAAGACCCATGCCCAGCTGTACGAGCCGCTGGACACGATCCGCTCCGGCCGCGCCGAACGCACCCCCAAGCCGGGCTTCCTCGTGCGACGCGGCGGCTAACCGCCCCGAGCCCGCCAACGCAACCACCGCACCTCACCCGGAGGGCGCCCTTGCCAGGGGCGCCCTCCGCGCCCGTATGCCCGTCTCGTTTCCTCTCACCGTCGCGGACTCGACGTCCCAGGGCCGCAGCACGATCGGAGAATTTCGGTGTCCATCCCCCGCAGTGTCGTACTGGAACGCCTCGTCTATACCGCGGCCGCACCGGTCATCGCTGCGGCCCCCAACCTGTCTCCCGACGGAGCCCTGAACACCAGCGTCGTCCTGGCCGGTTCAGCCGCCGCGGCCGGCATCGTCGCCACCTGGATCGGCGGCAAGAAGGGCACCACCGATGCCGCCGGACGCAAGATCCTGCGGATGAGCCCGGTCGCGACCGGCAGCCTCATCGACCTCGCCGCGCTGTGGACACCCGGCTGGTACTGGGGCCTGGACGCCGCCGCGGCCGCCACATGGGCCGCGGCCTACTCGCTGATCGTTCCGATGGCCCGGCACGGGCGGCGCCGACACCGACCGGCCCTCGCGGCCGCCGTCGAACCCGCACCTGCGGCCGCCGTGGAACAGACACCCGACGACGGTGCGAGCCTGTACACGCGGCAAGTGCGGCTGTTGTGGGACAACGCCGGCCGGCCCGGCCGCACCTTCGTCGTCACCGCCACCCCGCACCCCGGCACCCACCACGACCTCACCCTCACGCTCCGCGCCGCCGAAGACGGCCGGCCGATCACCATGCTCACCGACCACGAGATCGCCGCGCCCTTCGACGTCGACGAGCGCGCCGTGAAGATCGAGCGGATGGTGCGGGCCGACGGCACGCTGGTCGGCCCGAGCTGGCTGCAGGTCCACATCACGCCGGACGAGACCAAACGCCGCCGCAAGCAGCCCTCCGACGCAGAGCGGTGGGACGACCGCATCGGCTACGAGCGCGGCCCCATCCCCCACTCCCAGCTCGTCGACAAACTCCGCGACGATGAGCGCGGTGTCACCCACTACATCGCCCGCATGCCCGCGGGCATGGGCGAACCCGTCATCAACGAAGAGCGGCTCGCCCAAGCCCTCGGCGCCGGCGCGGACGAGGGCTGCGTCTTCGTCACCCTGGACGGCGGCGGCAAATTCCTCGTCTCCCACTGGGACTCCACCCCGCTCGCCGCGCTGTACCCGGCCACCCGCGAACTGCTCACCCCCGATGCGGAGGGCCGCTATGTCGTCGGCTACCTCGGCAACGGGCAGCCCGCCCGCAACCGGTGCCACACCGACCGCGGCGCCGCCCACGGCCTGTACGTCGCGCCATCCGGCGGCGGCAAGACCCAGCTGCTCGCCCTGTCCGTGGTCGCCGACGCCAACTGGGGCGCCGTCGTGTGGCTCGCGTCCGAGTCGCCGGACGAGAAGACCACCAAGCTCGGCCAGCACATCGACCGACAGGGCACCGGCGCCCTGTACATGCTGCGCGCTCTGAGGGCCACCCTCGGCCTGATGGCGATCCGCGGCGAGATGGTGTGGGAGGACGGCGAGGTCCACGACTGGCACCCCGAGGCGACCGGCTGCCCCTACCGGCCGCTGAAGCTGAAGCTGGACGAGTTCCTGTCCGCCGCCCGCCACCCCCAGTACGGCGGGGAGATCATGGACTTGGCGGAGCAGGCCTCCGTCAAGGGACGCAAGTACGCCATCGGCGAGGACGTCGCCGGCCAATCCATCTACGTCCACGACGGGTTCACGCAGCTCCTCAACGAGAACCTGCGCGAGAACAGCATCCCGATCGTCCTCAAGGTCGCCGCCAAGAAGGTCCCCGAGATGTTCAAGGCCCTCGGGGTTCCGGCCGAGAACATCCCCGCCCCGCTGCCGCGGTCCTTCACCCAGGAGCCGGAAGGCCGCATCGAGCGCGTCATGAAGGGCGAGCCCGAGCCGGCGGCCGACTCCAACACCGGCGGGGCCGGCTGGATCGTGGAGAACCGCAAACCGGAAGTCCTGCGCACCCTATACATCAACTTCCTCGAGTCCATCGCGCACTTGTTCCCTGAGCAGGTGTACCGCCTCACCGATCACGAGATCCGCGAACTCGAAGCGCGCGGGCTCTGGTTCGACTGGACGCTGCCGCCCCAGCCCGGCGAATTCGGCGAAGAGATCGAAGACGAAGACGCCGACGACCTCGATGCCAGCGACACGACCCGCACGCGCTCCGCTTCTCGCGCCGGCGGGGCCCGCCGCTACGAGGCGGAAGTCACCACCCCCGCGCAGGCCTTGGAGCGCATCAAGCACCTCACCAACACCTAAACGCGCGATCACGCACGCCCCATGGGCGTGCTGCCCACCTGCCCCGACACGACGCACTGCGTCTTGGGGTCCTCTGGTGCCCCGAACCGCCCTCGCCCCCCCACCCTCCACGTCGGCCCGCACGCTCGCGGCCGGCCTGTCGCTCGAGGCGCGCCTCGCCCTCATCGACGCGCTCATGACCGAGCGCCTCGAACTCGCCGCCCTCGCCTACGACATCAACACCGCACACCTCACCAGCACCCGCGACCTGCTCGACCTCGCCGACGTCATCACCGTCCCGATCGACATCGACCCGTCACCGGCCACGCCGTACGGCACACCCGTCGCCGCGCTCCTGCAGCGCGCCCACCGCCGGATGGCCGTGGCCGGCTGGTGCCGCGGTGCACTCCGCAACGCGCAGGGCGCGATCTGCCAGCTCGCGTCCATCCGGGCCGAGTCCGGCGGCAGAACCGCCCTGGAGCACGACGCCACCGACGTCCTCCTGGACGCGATACGCCGTGAGTTCGACGGCTTCGACACCGTGCCCAGCTTCAACGACGCGTTCACCGACGGCTCGATGCCGCTGCGGATGCTCGGCAAAGCCGCCGACCTCGCCGACGCCCGCGGCCTCTGACGCGAGCCACAAGCGTCCTGACGCTGGCCCTGCACCGTTGCTGAACCGACCTTTGCCTGCCCGCCCTTCGGGAGCCTCGGCACCGAGACCCCGGGGGCGTTCAGGGAGTCGGAACAACCCACGCGAGCCCTGCACCGTCTGCCCGCGAAACCCCTGGAGCCCGCCGTGACGAAGCCCCCCGCAAAAAAGACCGCCGCGAAAAGGCCCGCTGCGAAGCGGCCGACGGCCAAGACGCCTGCCGCGAAGCGGACCCCGGGACAGCGGGCGCCGGCGAAAAGGGCAGCAGCGAAGAAGACGGCCGCCAAGAAGCCCACCTCCACCCGGTGGCCAACACGGCGACCTCCGCGACGCGGCGCCAGGAACCTGGGTCCGCCCCACCGCAGGGACGGCATCGCGCTGCTGCTGCTCGGTGGCGCTCTGACGGTCGCCGTGGGCACCTGGGGCGACGGTCAGGGACCGGCGGGCGCGCTCATCGCGACCCTGGTGACCGGCTCCGTCGGACGCCTCGACATCCTCGTACCGGTGCTGCTCGCCGTACTGGCCGTACGCATGGTCCGGCGCACGAATCCGCTCCCGGGCCACCGCCGCCGCGCCATCGGGCTGTTGTTGGTGGCCATCGGGATCCTCGGGCTGATCCACATTGCCTGCGGTTCCCCATCTCGCACAGACAGCTTGCAGGCCATACGGGACGCGGGCGGCTTGATCGGCTGGGGCGCCGCGACCCCGCTCACATACATGATGGGCGCCCTGCTGCCCGCACCCCTGCTGGTGCTCGTCATCGTCTTCGGCCTGCTGGTCGCCACCGCCACCTCGGTCAACGCCGTCCCTCGCCGGCTGCGCGCGCTCGGTTCGCATCTCGGCGTCCTCCAGGCCCCGGCGCCCAACGCACCCCGCAGCGACGGCGAACGAAACCCCGAGCACCCGCGTACCGCCCTGCCGGCACCCGCCCCGCGGGTCCAGCTCAGCAGCGAAGCGCGCACGCCTGACGTCCCAAAGACGACCGCGCCACCGCGCGGACAGAGTGCGGCCGTGCCTGCGCCGAGGCCGCCCCAGCCCCCGGCTCGCGCGAAGGTGTCCTCTTCGAAGGTCGTTCCTGACCTGACGAAGGCCGCTCCCGCGGCGCCCCGGGAGCTGCCGCCGCGCGCCGAGCAGCTCCAGCTCTCCGGCGACATCACCTACGCGCTGCCCTCGCTCGACCTTCTGGAGCGCGGCGGGCCGGGCAAGACGCGCAGTGCCGCCAACGACGCCGTGGTGGCCTCGCTCAGCAATGTGTTCTCCGAGTTCAAGGTCGACGCCGAGGTCACCGGGTTCACCCGGGGCCCGACGGTCACGCGCTACGAGGTCGAGCTCGGCCCCGCGGTGAAGGTCGAGAAGATCACGGCGCTGGCCAAGAACATCGCGTACGCGGTCGCCTCGCCCGACGTCCGGATCATCAGCCCGATCCCCGGCAAGTCCGCGGTCGGCATCGAGATCCCGAACACCGACCGCGAGATGGTCAACGTCGGCGACGTGCTGCGGCTCGCGGACGCCGCCGAGGACGACCACCCGATGCTGGTCGCGCTCGGCAAGGACGTCGAGGGCGGCTACGTCATGGCGAACCTCGCCAAGATGCCGCACGTCCTGGTGGCAGGCGCCACCGGCTCCGGCAAGTCGTCCTGCATCAACTGCCTGATCACTTCGATCATGGTGCGCGCGACCCCCGAGGACGTGCGCATGGTCCTCGTCGACCCCAAGCGCGTGGAGCTCACCGCGTACGAGGGCATTCCGCACCTGATCACGCCGATCATCACCAACCCGAAGCGGGCCGCCGAGGCGCTGCAGTGGGTCGTACGGGAGATGGATCTGCGCTATGACGACCTCGCGGCGTACGGCTTCCGTCATATCGACGATTTCAACGAGGCGGTACGCAACGGCAAGGTCACCCCGCCGCTCGGCAGTGAGCGGGAGCTACAGCCGTACCCGTATCTCCTTGTCATCGTCGACGAGCTCGCGGACCTGATGATGGTCGCGCCGCGCGACGTCGAGGACGCGATCGTCCGCATCACCCAGCTCGCGCGCGCCGCCGGTATCCACCTCGTGCTCGCGACCCAGCGGCCGTCCGTGGACGTCGTGACCGGACTGATCAAGGCGAATGTGCCCTCGCGGCTCGCCTTCGCCACCTCCTCGCTCGCCGACAGCCGGGTCATCCTCGACCAGCCGGGTGCCGAGAAGCTGATCGGCAAGGGCGACGGGCTGTTCCTGCCGATGGGCGCGAACAAGCCGACCCGTATGCAGGGCGCCTTCGTCACCGAGGCCGAGATCGCCGCCGTCGTGCAGCACTGCAAGGACCAGATGGCGCCCGTCTTCCGGGACGACGTCACGGTCGGCACCAAGCAGAAGAAGGAGATCGACGAGGAGATCGGCGACGATCTGGACCTCCTGTGCCAGGCCGCCGAACTGGTCGTTTCGACCCAGTTCGGGTCGACCTCGATGCTCCAGCGCAAGCTCCGGGTCGGGTTCGCGAAGGCGGGGCGCCTGATGGACCTGATGGAGTCGCGGAACATCGTCGGACCCAGCGAGGGCTCGAAAGCCCGGGATGTCCTGGTCAAGCCGGATGAATTGGATGGAGTGCTGGCGGTGATCCGGGGGGAGGCTCACCCGTAAGGGGACGGCAGGCAACCGTTTCTCTTCGGACCACGTCAAGTTGGAAGAGGGGTAGGCGACCTGTCCCACCATCAGGATGTCCGGTCATGATGCATGTCCGGCCAGCCTGATGGCGTACAAAGTGCTCCCGCCCGGTTGCCCCACCCTTTCGTACCCCCCCTAGACTGAACGTCCAGCAGGTGGCTACACGCTCGAAAGGCGCCCCCGTGTCCATCGGCAACTCCCCTGAAGACGACCGTCCTTCATTCCCGGAGGACGAGGACCGTCCCTCGATCGGCCGAGCTCTGCAGCTCGCCCGTATCGACGCGCGTCTCACGGTCGACGAGGTCAGCGCGGCGACCCGCGTCCGGGTACCGATCGTGCATGCGATCGAACAGGACGACTTCTCGCGCTGCGGTGGCGACGTCTACGCACGAGGACATATCCGCACCATCGCGCACGCCGTCGGCATCGACCCCGCCCCGCTGCTCGCCCAGTTCGCCGAGGAACGCGGCGGCCGGCCCACGCCGACCCCCGCGGCCCCGCTGTTCGAGGCCGAGCGCATCCGCCCCGAGCCGCGTCGCCCCAACTGGACCGCCGCCATGGTCGCGGCGATCGTCGCGGTGATCGGCTTCGTCGGCTTCACGATGTTCAGCGACTCCGACAAGGGCACCAAGAACCCCGTCGCCGAGGGCTCGGCGTCGCCCGCGACCAGCAAGCCCGCCGACAAGCCGGCGCCCGCGAAGCCGGCCGACCCCAAGCCGGACCCGGCCGACAGCGCGATCGCCGGTGCGCCCAAGGACAAGGTCACGGTCCTGATCAGCGCCGAAGAGGGCAAGAGCTGGATCTCCGTCAAGGGCCACGACGGCGCGACGATGTTCGACGGGCTTGTCGCGGACGGCCAGACCAAGACCTTCACCGACGACGAGCGCATCGACCTCGTGCTCGGGAACGCGGGAGCCATAAAGCTCTTCGTGAACGGCAAGGAGGTCAAGGACGACTTCCAGGAGGGCCAGGTCGAGCGGCTCTCCTACACCAAGGACGACAAGGGGGCCGACCCCGAGGTCGGCTGATCCACACGCTTCGGACGCCCCGCCGGTTGCCTGCCCGGCGGGGCTTCGCGTTTCCCGGGCGGGCCCCGCGAAGGCGGCCGCCGGGCCTCGCGGCAAGGACGGGCAGGTGAACCAGATACTCTGGACGTTATGCCCGAACGCCGTACCGTCGCCCTTGTCACTCTTGGCTGCGCCCGTAACGAGGTGGACTCGGAGGAGCTCGCAGGCCGCTTGGAGGCGGACGGCTGGGAGCTCGTCGAGGACGCCTCGGACGCGGATGTCGCCGTCGTCAACACCTGCGGATTCGTCGACGCCGCCAAGAAGGACTCCGTCGACGCCCTGCTCGAGGCCAATGACCTCAAGGACCATGGCAGGACCCAGGCCGTCGTGGCCGTGGGCTGCATGGCCGAGCGGTACGGCAAGGAGCTCGCCGAAGCGCTGCCCGAAGCCGACGGTGTGCTCGGCTTCGACGACTACACCGACATCTCCAGCCGCCTGAACACCATCCTCAGCGGCGGCAACATCGAGGCGCACGCCCCGCGCGACCGCCGCAAGCTCCTTCCGATCACGCCCGCCGAGCGCCAGGCCGCCGCCGCGGGTACCGCGCTGCCCGGGCATGCGCAGGCCCCCGAGGACCTTCCGGAGGGTCTCGCGCCCGAGTCCGGTCCGCGCGCGCCCCTGCGCCGCCGTATGGGCACCTCGCCCGTCGCCTCCGTGAAGCTGGCCTCCGGCTGCGACCGGCGCTGCTCGTTCTGCGCGATCCCGTCCTTCCGCGGCTCCTTCATCTCGCGCCGTCCCTCGGACGTGCTCGGTGAGACCCGCTGGCTGGCCGAGCAGGGCGTGAAGGAGATCATGCTGGTCTCCGAGAACAACACCTCGTACGGCAAGGACCTCGGCGACATCCGCCTTCTGGAGACGCTGCTTCCCGAGCTCGCCGCCGTCGACGGGATCGAGAGCGTACGCGTCAGCTACCTCCAGCCGGCCGAGATGCGGCCGGGTCTGATCGACGTGCTGACCTCGACCGAGAAGGTCGCCCCGTACTTCGACCTCTCCTTCCAGCACTCCGCGCCGAACGTGCTGCGGGCGATGCGCCGCTTCGGCGACACCGACCGTTTCCTGGAGCTGCTCGACACGATCCGCGCCAAGGCGCCCACGGCCGGTGTCCGGTCCAACTTCATCGTGGGCTTCCCCGGTGAGACCGAGGCCGATGTGGACGAGCTGGAGCGCTTCCTCACGGGTGCGCGGCTGGATGCGATCGGGGTCTTCGGATACTCCGACGAGGACGGCACCGAGGCCGCCACGTACGACAACAAGCTGGACGAGGACGTCGTCGCCCAGCGCCTCGCGCGGATCTCGCAGCTGGCCGAGGAGCTCACCCACCAGCGGGCCGACGAGCGCGTGGGCGAGAGCCTGCGGGTGCTCGTCGAGTCGGTCGACGATGAGGACGGCGCCACCGGTCGCGGTGCGCACCAGGCACCGGAGACCGATGGACAGGTGGTGTTCACGTCGAGTCAAGGCTTGACTGTCGGTCGTATGGTCGAGGCAAAGGTCGTCGGCACCGAAGGCGTCGACCTGGTCGTGGAGTGTCTTGAGGAGGCGGGCAGATGACGGGAGTCCCGGCATCGGCAGCGGGCGGGGCCGGCGGTAAGCCGGTGCCCGGCGGCAAGCTGGGTGCTGCGGCCGTCAATCAGGCCAGCCTCTGGAACATCGCCAACATCCTCACCATGATCCGGCTCCTTCTCGTGCCGGGTTTCGTCATGCTGCTGCTGGCGGACGGCGGGTATGACCCCGCCTGGCGCTCGCTGGCGTGGGCGGCCTTCGCGATCGCCATGATCACGGACCTGTTCGACGGGCATCTGGCCCGTACGTACAACCTCGTCACCGACTTCGGGAAGATCGCCGACCCCATCGCCGACAAGGCGATCATGGGCGCCGCGCTGATCTGCCTCTCCTACCTCGGCGATCTGCCGTGGTGGGTGACCGGTGTGATCCTCGGCCGTGAACTCGGCATCACGCTGCTTCGTTTCATCGTCATCCGGTACGGGGTGATCCCCGCCAGCCGCGGCGGCAAGCTGAAGACGCTGGCGCAGGGCATAGCGGTGGGGATGTACGTGCTGGCGCTCACCGGGCCGCTGGCCACGCTGCGGTTCTGGGTGATGGCCATAGCGGTGGTGCTCACCGTCGGGACCGGCCTGGACTATGTGCGCCAGGCCGTCGTGCTGCGGCGCCAGGGGCTCGCGAAGGAGCGGGCCGAGGCGCTGGAGGGGTCGTGACCGCCGGGGAAGCGGCTGACCCGGTCGAGTCGGCCGGGGAAGCGGCCGGCCTCGTCCAGTCGACCGGGGAAGCGGCTGCCCTTGTTCAGCGCCTTCTCGTCTCACGAGGTGAAACGCTCGCCGTCGCGGAGTCGCTGACCGGAGGTATGGTCGCGGCAGAGCTCACGGCCGTGCCGGGCGCCTCCAAGGTGCTGCGCGGCTCCGTCACCGCGTACGCCACCGAGATCAAGCACTCGGTGCTCGGCGTCGACGGTTCGCTTCTTGCAGGGCGCGGCGCGGTCGATCCCGAGGTCGCACGGCAGATGGCGGTCGGTGTACGCCGGCTGCTCGGCGCCGACTGGGGCATCGCGACCACCGGTGTCGCCGGACCCGATCCACAGGACGGGCAGCCGGTCGGGACGGTGTACGTGGCCGTCGCCGGACCGGTCGAAGAGGTCACGGAACCGGACGAACCCACCGGGCGACCAGGTCCGGAACATGGGAAAGTCGCTGCTCTGAGGTTGAACGGCGACCGTACGGAAATTCGTATGGAGAGTGTACGGAGCGTGCTCGGTCTGCTCGTGAGCGAACTGACCGGGAATGCGGGCGCACAGGATACGGAACAGAACGGGGGGAATTGATGTTTGCAGCCCTGAGTGAACACGACATCGCTCCCCGCACGGCCGCCCCGCGAGGCGGTACGGTGGGGCGTGAAGGATGCGGCTACGCGGTCCGAGGAGGGAGCCACCGATGATTCTGCTCCGTCGCCTGCTGGGTGACGTGCTGCGTCGGCAGCGCCAGCGCCAGGGCCGTACTCTGCGCGAAGTCTCCTCGTCCGCCCGAGTCTCGCTCGGCTATCTCTCCGAGGTGGAGCGGGGGCAGAAGGAGGCGTCCTCCGAGCTGCTGTCCGCCATCTGCGACGCGTTGGACGTACGGATGTCCGAGCTCATGCGCGAGGTCAGCGATGAGCTGTCGCTCGCCGAGCTGGCCGCATCGGCCGCCGCGGGTGAGACCGCGCGCGAACCGGTGGCTGCCGGAGTGCGTCCCATGCTCAATTCCGTCTCCGTGGCCGGTGTGCCGCCGGAGCGGGTCACCATCAAGGCGCCCGCCGAGGCTGTGGACGTGGTCGCCGCCTGATCGGTTTTTCGGCTTTCCCAGAACCCCGGCCGGGTTTGCGGCCGGGGTTCTGGCGTTCCCGGGCGCGCATGGGGACTTTGGTCCCGGGTACGCGGGACTTTCGAAATGCCCACTTTTGTGGGTGCGTGCCAAGGTGGAACGAGCCGGAGTTTTTCGTTCCGAGAGGTGGCGAGGAAGCGCATGTACGTCGTGAAGAGCCCGTTGTCCGATGCGGATCTCAAGGTTGTCTCCGAGGCGCTGCAAGGTGCGCTCGTGGATCTGGTGGATCTCTCCCTTGTGGCCAAGCAGATCCACTGGAACGTCGTCGGACCCCGGTTCCGCTCCGTCCATCTGCAGCTGGACGAGGTCGTGGACACCGCTCGACTGCACTCCGACACGGTGGCTGAGCGCGCCTCGACCCTCGGCGTCTCGCCCGACGGGCGGGCCGCGACGGTGGCGGGGACCAGCGGCATCGGCGCGGTGTCCGAGGGCTGGGTCAAGGACGTCGACGCCGTACGGGCGCTGGTGGACGCGCTCGGTGCGGTGATCACGCGGATGCGTGAGCGGGTCGACGCGACCGGTGAGGCGGATCCGGTGAGCCAGGACATCTTCATCGGGATCACGGCGGATCTGGAGAAGCACCACTGGATGTTCCAGGCGGAGAACGGCTGACAGCCGGACTAGGCGGTTCGTCCGCCAGTCCGCGGAGAAGGGGACCGTCCACGGGGCGGTCCCCTTCGGTGTTGCCGGCTCCTTCGGTCGTTGCCGCGCCCTCGGTCGCCTTCGGGGTCGGCTCTGGGGGGCTTCATCGAGTTCCCCCCGAAGCCGTTGGCCGGCCGGACGAGTCTGCGGCCCTGGATGCGGGCCGGGCAAGGGCGGCGGAGACTGGAGCGAAGGGTGCGGCGGGATCGGTTCCGTCGCATCTCTCGTACCCCGGGTGACAGCACTGCCCCCTCCCGCCGGGTGACCGGCGGGTTCGGCGTCGGTGTGGCACCGGGGCAGGAGGTGAGGGCCATGGCAGCTGGGACCGCTCTCGTGCGGCGGGTGCCCCGAGGCGTGCTGGTCGTCTTGGCGCTGGCCGGGGGTGCCGTGTGGTGGTGGGCCGTGGGGCGGCTCGTTCTCGCGTCCGGGGATGCGGGGGCCGTCGAGGCGTCCATAGCCGCCGGGGGGTGGGGACTGAGTCTGCTGCCCGTGCATACGGTGCCGTGGTCGCGGGCCGTGGGGCCGCGGCGGGTGCGGGCCGCCTATCGGGCGCGGGCGCGGCGGCAGGCCGCCTGGCGCCGTACCTCGAAGGGGCTCAGGGGGCGGGTTGCTACCACGGCATGGCGACGCCGCCGTTGGGGCGGAGGATCTGGCCCGTCGTGAAGGAGGCCGCGTCGGATGCCAGATGCAGCACCGCGTGGGCGATCTCCTCGGGCAGCCCGACCCGGCCGAGCGGGGACATCTTCGACATCAGGGCCTCGGTGTGGGCCTGCACCTCGCTGTTGTTGTGGCGCAGGGTCATCGGCGTGCGGATCCAGCCGGGGGCGACCGCGTTGACGCGGATGCCGTGCCGGCCGATCTCGGTCGCGAGCGTCTTGGTGAGCTGGACGACGGCGGCCTTCGCGGCGCCGTAACAGAGCAGGCCCGGCCCGCCGGTGTCGACCGCGCCCGAGGCCATGGTGATGATGCTGCCCTTGGTGCCGTTCGCGATCATCACGCGGGCGGCTTCCTGGCAGGCGTACAGGATGCCCTTGAAGTTGATGTTCAGGACCCGGTCGAGGTCCTCGTCCGAGGTCTCGAGGACCGGGCTGCTGTGCATGACGCCGGCGACCGCGGCCAGGATGTCCGGCTGCGCCTGGACGATGGCCGCCTTCACCTGCGCGCGGTCCGTCACGTCGAGGACGTGGGTGTGCGCCGTGCCGCCCTCCGCCTTGACGGCCGTCGCGGTGTCGTGGAGGCCTTCGGCGTCGCGGTCCGCGCAGTGCACGGTGGCGCCGGCGCGGGCGAGCAGCAGCGCGCTTTCGCGGCCGATGCCGCTGGCGGCTCCGGTGATGAACGCGGTGCGGCCGGTGAGGTCGTACGCCTGGATGACGGGCATGGTCGGACGGTACGGATTCTTCTGACGGTCCGTCAATTGCCTGTGCGGGATTGCCTGTGCGGGATTTGGCTGTACGGGAGCGGCGGTCCGGGTTGCCGTGCAGGGTCAGGGTGTGGGGCCGCTCTGGCAGCGCGGGCACCAGTACGTGGGCCGGTCGCGGCTGCCGTCGCCCTGCTGGGCCGTGCGGATCGGAGTGCGGCAGCGCAGACAGGGGCACGGTGCGCGGCCGTAGACGTACAGACGCTGGTCGCGGCGGTTGGTGGTGGTGCGCATCGGGCGGTCGCGGTTGGCGTCGAGGACGCGGTGGGCGGCGGCGATCAGGCGCGGAGGGAGGCCGTCGGGGAGGTCGCCGACGGGGGTCCACGGGGTGACGGCCGCCATGAAGCAGAGCTCGCTCTTGTAGATGTTGCCGATGCCGGCGAGGTTGCGCTGGTCCAGGAGGGCTTCGCCGAGCTGACGCGCGGGGTCGTCGAGGAGGTTGGCGAGGGCTTTGTCCGGGTCCCAGTCCGGGCCAAGGAGGTCGGGGCCGAGGTGGCCCACGGCCTTGTCCTCCTCGGCGGTGCGCAGGAGTTCGAGGACGGGGAGGCGGTAGCCGACGGCCGTGTGCTGCTCGTTGCCGAGGATGGCGCGGATCTGGTGGGCCGCGCCGCCGGTCCAGCGTTCGGTGGCGGTGAACACCTTCCAGGAGCCGTCCATACGGAGGTGGGAGTGGAGGGTGAGGCCGCCCTCGATACGGGTGAGGAGGTGCTTGCCGCGGGGGGTGACGTCGAGCACCTCGCGGCCGGTCAGGTCCGCGGTGGCGTACTTCGGAACCCGCAGATCACTGCGGGTGAGCTTCCGGCCGGCCAGGGCTCGGTGGAGGCGGCCGGCTGTCTGGTGGACGGTGTCGCCTTCGGGCATGGGGTCATTGTGCGTCGTGGGGCCGGGTGGCGGGCGGGGGAGACCCTCGGCCCGTGCCGTCGGCGGGCCGGGCGCCACCCCCGGGCCCGTCTCGACGGCGGGCGGGGTGACGCTCCGGGCCTGTCCCGTCGGCGGGAGAGGTGACGCTCCGGGCCTGTCCCGTCGGCGGGCGGGGTGACGCCCCCGCCCGTCTCGTCCGGCTACCGGCGGCTCACAGGCTGCGCGCGGTGATGTTCCCGTACGACGTCGTGGCCTGGACGGTCAGGTCCGGGGTGCCGGCCGTGTTCTTGAGGGCGTTGTTGATCCGGCCGTAGCCCGTGCCCGCGTCCAGGGTCGCGGAGGCGTCCTGGGCGGCCGTGAGGGTGATGTCGCCGTGCTCCGTGCGGAGTTCGAAGCTGCCGCGTACCGCTTCCGCGATCTCGATGTCGCCCTTCTGGGTGCTGATCCGCGCCGGACCGCCCAGGCGGCCGACCGTGATGTCGCCGGCCTGGAGCGTGATGCGGGCGCCCTCGGTCTCGTCGAGCTTGACCGTGCCGTGTGCGCCTTCGAAGGTGACGTCGCCGAGGCGGCCCACGCCCCGCAGCTCCGAACTGGCTGCCTTCGCGTCGATACGGGAGCCGGCGGGCAGCTGGACGGTCACCTCGACCGATCCGGGGCTGCCCAGGACGCGGTTCGCCTCCGCCGAGATGGTCAGGACGCCGTCGGTGAAGGCGACCGAGACCTGCTCGGCGGCCTTGGTGTCACGGCTGCTGGAGGCGTTCGCCGGCAGCACCTCGACCGTGGTGTCGGCGCGGTCGGCGGCTATGAACTGGATGCGGCCCGCGGGGATGTCCAGTGCGGCGGAGATCGGGGCGGGGGTGTCGAACTTGTTCATCAGGCTCTCCCGTTGGCTCGCTCGGCTGCTCTTTGGTTTCTGACGGGCGAAACGCTACGTTGCGTTCGGGGCCGCGGCAATGCGCTTGTTGAGTTCAACTCCCGTTAACGCACGTGGTAGTTGGGGAATCATTGCAATGGGTCTGAATCGAACGCAACGTGCGGTGAAGGTGCCATTGCAATGGCCTTACGTGAACGCGAATTCGTGGCCGCGGCAACGCAGCGTGACGGCGAGAAGGGGGCCGGATGCCGGGCCGCAGAGCAGGCGCGTGCTGTCCTTCGGGCTCACCGGGCCGTCAGGCCCTCAGACGCAGCCCGCGGGGAGTCGCCACGAACCCCGCGTCTTCCAGGAGGCGGCCCAGAGGGGACGTCAACGACGAAGCGCCGTTGATGCGTTCCACCGTGACCGTGCCCAGCGTCCCCGCGGCCGCCGCCGGGGCCAGGGCCTCCCCCGCGGCGAGCAGGCGCGGGTCGTCAGGTGCCGGCGCCTCCTCCGGGGCGGAGGGCCAGGCCAGCAGGGTCTTGCCGCCGCGTTCCATGTAGAGGGTCAGCTCGCCGTCCACGAGGACGACCAGGGAGCCCGCCTTGCGGCCCGGTTTGTGGCCGGCTCCCGTCGGCGGCTCGGGCCAGCTCAGCGCCGCACCGTAGGCGTTCGCGGGATCCGCTGCCGCGAGGACCACCGCTCTTCCCGTGGCGTCCTCGCCACCGCGTTCGCGGGCTGTCGCCGCGGCCCGCAGGCGGTCCACCGCACCGTCCATGGCGAACTGTGCCGCGCCCAGTCCCTCCACCACGTAACCCCGGCGGGCCTGTCCGCTGTCCTCGAAGGCGGACAGGATGCGGTAGACGGCGGAGAAGCCGCCCTCCACGCCCTCCGCGGCGACGGCGCCGCGCGTGACCACGCCATGGCGGTCGAGGAGGGTGCGGGCCAGTGCGTGGGCGCGGACCGTCGGGTCGGGTTCGCGGGCCGGGATCAGGGACCAGCGGCCGGCCACAGTGGGCGGGCCGGTGCGGGACACCGGCCGGGCGCCGCCGGTCAGCGCTCCGTAACGGCCGCGCGGGACCGGACGTTTGGCTCGGTGCGCGGTGGAGCCCGCGGTGCGGCCCGAGCCGAGCAGGGCGCGCAGCGGGGCGAGCGTGTCATTGGTGAGGCGGCCCGACCAGGCCAGCTCCCAGACGGCGTCGGCCAGTTGGGGGTCCGTCGCGTCGGGGTGCGTGGTGGCCCGTACCTGGTCGGCGATCTGGCGGAAGAACAGTCCGTAGCCGCCCGACAGGGACGTCATGACCGACTCCTGGAGCGCGGTCGGCTCCATGGGGTGCGGGTCGGGCAGCAGCAGCGGGGCCGCGTCCGCGAGGTAGAGGGAGATCCAGCCGTCCTTGCCGGGCAGGGCGCCCGCGCCCGCCCACACCACCTCGCCAGTGGTGGTGAGTTCGTCGAGCAGGGCCGGGTGGTAGCCCTGGACGCGGGAGGGCAGGACGAGCTTCTCCAGGGCCGAGGCCGGGACCGAGGCGCCTTGCAGCTGCTCGATCGCGCGGACCAGGCCGTCCACTCCCCGTAGACCGTGGCCGCTGCCGAGGTGCTGCCACTGGGGGAGGAAGTCGGCGAGGGCCGCGGGCGGGACCGGTTCGAGTTCCTGGCGCAGGGCTGCCAGGGAGCGGCGGCGCAGCCGGCGCAGGACCGTGGCGTCGCACCACTCCTGGCCGATGCCCGCGGGGTGGAACTCGCCTTGTACGACACGGCCGTTCGCCGCCAGGCGGTGCAGCGCGCCCTCGGTGACCGCGATGCCCAGACCGAAGCGGGCGGCCGCCGTCGCCGAGGTGAAGGGGCCATGGGTGCGGGCGAAGCGGGCGAGGAGGTCGCCGAGCGGGTCCTTGACCGGTTCGGTGAAGGCCTCCGGCACGCCCACGGGGAGTGCCGTGCCGAGGGCGTCGCGCAGCCGGCCCGCGTCCTCGACCGCCGCCCAGTGGTCCGCTCCGGCGATACGGACCCGGATCGCGCGGCGGGCGGCCGTCAGCTCCTGCGCCCAGGCGGGATCGGCGCCCCGTTCGCCGAGCTCGTCGGTGGTCAGCGGTCCGAGCAGGCGCAGCAGATCGGCCACGCCCTCCGCGTCCTTGACCCGGCGGTCCTCCGTCCGCCACTGCAGCTCCTGCTCCAGCTCGGCGAGTACGTCGGCGTCAAGGAGCTCGCGCAGCTCCGCCTGGCCCAGGAGCTCGGCGAGCAGACGGGAGTCGAGCGACAGGGCTGCCGCGCGCCGCTCGGCAAGGGGCGAGTCACCCTCGTACAGGAACTGCGCCACGTATCCGAAGAGCAGGGAGCGGGCGAACGGGGAGGGCTCGGGGGTGGTGACCTCGACCAGGCGCACGCGGCGGGACTCGATATCGCCCATCAGCTCGGTGAGGCCGGGCACGTCGAAGACGTCCTGGAGACATTCGCGTACGGCTTCGAGGACGATCGGGAACGAACCGAACTCGCTGGCGACTTCCAGGAGTTGGGCCGCACGCTGACGCTGCTGCCACAAGGGCGTACGGCGGCCGGGGGTGCGGCGGGGCAGGAGCAGCGCGCGGGCGGCGCACTCGCGGAAGCGGGAGGCGAACAGGGCCGAGCCGCCGACCTGGTCCGTCACCAGCTGGTTGACCTCGCCCTTGTCGAAGGAGACATCGGCCGCGCCGACCGGGGCCTGCTCCGAGTCGAACTCCGTGCCGAGCTTCATCGGCTCCTGGTCGAGCAGGTCCATGCCCATCAGGTCGGCGTCGGGCAGGCGCAGCACGATGCCGTCGTCGGCGTGCATGACCTGGGCGTCCATGCCGTACTTCTCGGTGAGTTTGGCGCCGAGCGCCAGCGCCCAGGGGGCGTGCACCTGGGCGCCGAACGGGGAGTGCACGACCACACGCCAGTCGCCGAGCTCGTCGCGGAAGCGCTCGACGACGATGGTGCGGTCGTCGGGGATGTGGCCGCAGGCCTTGCGCTGTTCGTCGAGGTAGGCGAGGACATTGCTCGCCGCCCATGGGTCGAGTCCCGCGGCAAAGAGGCGTGCGCGGGCGTGGTCGGCGGGCAGGCCGCCGACCTCCCGCAGGAACGCGCCCACCGCGCGGCCGAGTTCGAGCGGGCGGCCCAGCTGGTCGCCCTTCCAGAACGGCAGGCGGCCGGGGACTCCGGGGGCGGGGGAGACGAGGACGCGGTCGCGCGTGATGTCCTCGATCCGCCAGGAGCTGGTGCCGAGCGTGAAGACATCGCCGACCCGGGACTCGTAGACCATCTCCTCGTCGAGTTCGCCGACTCGGCCGCCGCCTTTCTTCGGGTCGGAGCCGGCGAGGAAGACGCCGAAGAGGCCGCGGTCGGGAATGGTGCCGCCGGAGGTCACGGCCAGGCGCTGGGCGCCGGGGCGGCCGGTGATCGTGCCGGCCACGCGGTCCCAGACCACGCGCGGGCGCAGCTCGGCGAAGGCGTCCGAGGGGTAACGGCCCGCGAGCATGTCGAGGACCGCGGTGAAAGCGGACTCGGGGAGGGACGCGAAGGGGGCCGCGCGGCGGACGACGGACAGCAGGTCGTCCACCTGCCAGGTGTCCAACGCGACCATGGCGACGAGCTGTTGGGCCAGCACGTCCAGGGGATTGGCCGGGACGCGGAGGGACTCGATGCCGCCGGTGCGCATGCGTTCGGTGACGACGGCGGCCTGGACGAGGTCGCCTCGGTACTTGGGGAAGACGACGCCGGTCGACACCGCGCCCACCTGGTGGCCCGCGCGGCCCACGCGCTGGAGTCCGGAGGCCACGGAGGGCGGGGATTCGACCTGGACGACCAGGTCGACCGCGCCCATGTCGATGCCGAGCTCCAGGGAGGAGGTGGCGACGACCGCGGGGAGCCGGCCGGCCTTCAAGTCCTCTTCCACCAGCGCCCGTTGTTCCTTTGATACGGAGCCGTGGTGGGCGCGGGCGAGGATGGGTGCGGCACCTGCCGCCGCGCCGGAGCCGCCCATGAGCTCGGCCGGGGAGTGCTCCTCGGGGAGGGTCTCTCCTGTGGCCCTCTCGTACGCGATCTCGTTGAGCCGGTTGCACAGGCGCTCGGCGAGGCGGCGGGAGTTGGCGAAGACGATCGTGGAGCGGTGGGCCTGGACGAGATCGGCGATCCTCTCCTCCACATGCGGCCAGATCGACGGGCGGTCCGCCTGGCCGCTGCCCGCGTCCGCGGCCGGGGAGCCGCCCAGCTCGCCCATGTCCTCGACCGGGACGACGACGCTGAGGTCGAACTCCTTGCCGGAGGGCGGCTGGACGACCTCCACGCGGCGCTGCGGTGAGAGATAGCGGGCCACCTCGTCCACGGGCCGTACCGTCGCGGAGAGTCCGATGCGGCGGGCCGGGCGCGGAAGGAGCTCGTCCAGCCGCTCCAAGGAGAGGGCGAGATGGGCGCCGCGCTTGGTGCCGGCGACCGCGTGCACCTCGTCGAGGATGACCGTCTCGATGCCGGTCAGGGCCTCGCGGGTCGCCGAGGTCAGCATCAGGAACAGGGACTCGGGCGTGGTGATCAGGATGTCCGGCGGACGGGTGCTCAGGGCACGGCGCTCGGCGGCCGGGGTGTCGCCGGAACGGATGCCCACCTTGATCTCCGGCTCCGGCAGCCCCAGGCGGACGGACTCCTGGCGGATGCCGGTCAGCGGGCTGCGGAGATTGCGCTCGACGTCGACGGCGAGGGCCTTGAGCGGCGAGACGTACAGGACCCGGCAGCGCTTCTTCGTGTCCGCCGGGGGCGGGGTGCTGGCGAGCTGGTCGAGGGCGGAGAGGAAGGCGGCGAGGGTCTTGCCGGAGCCGGTGGGGGCGACGACGAGCACATCGGAGCCCTCGCTGATGGCTCCCCACGCGCCCTCCTGGGCGGAGGTGGGCGCGTCGAAGGCCCCCTGGAACCAGCTGCGGGTCGCGGGGGAGAACGTGTCGAGGGCGCTCCGGGTCATGAGGCCATCGTGCACCTCGGGACTGACAATCGGGATTCGGTGCGGGTGGGGGCGGTGTCAGGTGGGGCCTGGGCGGGGTGCGTGGGGCCCGGGCCGGGTGCATGGGTGGGTGGGGTCTGGGTGGGTGTGCGGGCGGGTGGGGCTTGGGCGGGTGCGTGGGCGGTGGGTGCGGTCTCGTGGCCGGGTGCGGGGCAGCGGGCGGACGCCCGCCCCACGCCGGAGGGCTGAAGTGTGAGACTCGACCCATGGCGACAGGGGAGTGGGCGCGGTACTGGCAGCACGAGGAGCTGCCCGGGGTCGACCTGCTTCAGGCTCGGTACGTGCGGCACACCTTCGCCCGCCACAGCCACGAGGGGTACGTGGTCGCGGCTGTCAGTGGCGGGGTCGAGGATCTGTTCATGCCCGACGGCTCCACCGTGCACTGCGCGCCCGGGAACGTCATTCTGATCAACCCGGAAGTGCCCCACTCCGCGCGGGCCGGCGTGCCCGAGGGGTGGGTGTATTCGACGCTCTATCCGTCCGTCGAGGTCGTCGCGAAGATCGCGGAGGAGACCACCGGCTTGCGCGGCACCCCCGGATTCGCCGAGGTGGACGTGCCCGATGCGGAAGGCGCGCATCTCATACGGGAGGTGCACCGCGCAGCCGAGGAGGGCAACGCGCTCGCCGCGGACACGGTCCTGAAGGTCCTTGTCGCGCGGATGCTGCGCCGGCACGGGAGTGCGCTGCCGGCCCGCGGCCGGCGGTCGGCGGGGACGCGCAACGCGGTGCGGGCGCGGGCCGTGCTCGAGGAGCGGATGGCCGAGCCGCCCACTCTGGAGGCGCTGGCCGCGGAGCTCGGAAGCAGCCCCTTCGCGCTGCTGCGGGCCTTCAAGCAGCAGTACGGGATGCCGCCGCACAGCTGGCTCACCAATGCGCGGGTACGCCGGGCCCGCGAGCTCCTTGACGCGGGTACGGCGCCCGCCGAGGCCGCCGTGGCCGTCGGGTTCACGGACCAGCCGCACCTCAACCGGCACTTCAGCCGGATCGTGGGGGTGCCGCCGGGGGCGTACCAGCGAGGGCGCGGTCGCCCGGGAGAGGGGCCCGCCCGCAAGAACGTACAAGACCGGAGCGAAACCCTCCACGTACCTTCGGACGCGTGGCAGAACAGCAGACACCCGCACCTATACGTGCCGAAGGAACAGCCCCGGACCCGCTGACGGCTCCCGGCAAGCCAGACTCCGCCGTCGTACGCGACGCGCTCGGCGTCGGGTTCGCCGTCGGGCTCTCCGGCTTCGCCTTCGGCGTCACCTCCGCGAGCAACGGGCTCAGCCTCCTGCAGACCTGCGCACTCAGCCTGCTCGTGTTCACCGGCGCCTCGCAGTTCGCGCTCGTCGGGGCCCTTGCGGGCGGGGGCAATCCCGTGACGGCCGCGGCGGGCGCCTTCTTCCTCGGCGTACGCAATGCGTTCTACGGGCTGCGGCTTTCGCAGCTGCTGCAACTTCCGCGCTGGGTGCGGCCGTTCGCGGCGCAGTGGGTGATCGACGAGACGACCGCCGTCACGCTGGCGCAGCCCACGCGGCGGGCGCGCCGGATCGGCTTCGCGGTCACCGGGCTCACCCTGTACGTGCTGTGGAACCTCACCACGCTGCTCGGCGCGCTCGGCGCGGAGGCGATCGGGGACACCGCCGCGTGGGGTCTGGACGCGGCAGGGCCCGCGACCTTCCTCGCGCTGCTCGCGCCCATGCTGCGCTCGACGACCGAGCGGGCCGCCGCGGCCCTCGCCGTGGTCCTGATGCTCGGCCTCGTGCCCGTACTGCCGAACGGGGTGCCCGTGCTCGTGGCCGCCCTCGCCGCGCCCCTCGTCCTCTTCGTGCAGGGCCGCAAGGCGCCCGCCGACACGAACTCCCGGGAAGGAACGGACCGTTGACCATCTGGATCGCGATCGCGGTGACCGCGGCCGGCTGCTACGCCGTCAAACTGCTCGGACTGCTCGTCCCCGTGGGCGTACTGGAAAAGCCGCTGGTGAAACGGATGGCGGCGCTGCTTCCCGTGGCGCTGCTCGCCGCGCTCACCGCGCAGCAGACCTTCGCCGAAGGCCAGAACCTGATCCTGGACGCCAAGGCGGCGGGCCTGCTCGCGGCGGCGGTGGCCTTCGTGCTGCGCGCGCCGTTTCTGCTGATCATCGGCGCCGCGGTGGTGGTGACGGCGGGGGTGCGGGCGATCGGCGGGTGAACCCCGCCTGAGGGACTCCGACAGGGGGCGCCAAGTGCCCGTCGGAGTGGACTCCGTCACGCACACCGGCGCGGTTGTCCGGTGACCCCGAGGGGAACACTTGGCCGGGGCGCCCCGGACCGGAGGCGCACGGGGGAAGCCGGGGGGATCTGGCGATGCGTGGACACAGGCCGGGCCAGTGTGTGAAACAGCTGCCGTTGGCGGCGATACCCGAGGCCAAGGTGGGGCTCTGGAGCGCAGTCGACGCCGAGCGGTGGCGCAGGGCGCGGGTCCCCGTGATCTTCGCGCCCGTCGCGGGGAGTTGGGGCGCGGCAGTCCTGGTCATCGTGGCGTACGTGCTCACGTCGGTGGTCTCTTCCCCGACCGTCGCGTGGCCCGGTGGGGCGGACACCGGCACGGACTGGGTGCGTTATCCGGGCGCGGTGCTCCTTGTGTGCCTGCCGCTCTGGTACCGGCACCTGCCGGTCCTCGCCGGCGCGGCCGGCGTGGTCGTCGCGGCGGATACCGGGTTCTCGCTCGCCTCGGCGGACGGCGGCGCCGAGCGGGCCGGGTATCTGCTCGTACTCGCCCTGTGCGCCTGGGCGTTCACGGGGTGCGGCCTGCGTCTGCGGGCCCGCCGAAGGCAGCGGGAGCTGTTCCTCGAGGCGGCCGGGCGGCGCCGCTTCCCGCTGCCCGAGCGCGCACCCGAGTCGGACGGCTATCGCGGACATGCCCAGGTCTACGCCGGGATCCTGCTCTGTCTCGTCGCCGCCGGGCATCTGATCGCCGGCCTTGTCGAGGACCTGACGGGGGACGCGTATGACGCGGTCGGGCAGCAGATCGGGGCCCTGCTGTTCCTGGCCCTCGGCAGCACCCTGTACGCGCGGGGCCTGGCCGGTTACCGCGCCGCGCGCCGCCTGCACGACGAGGCGGAGCACCCCGCCCTGCTCGTGGGCATCCGCGTCGCGCCCGACGGCCGCCACTGGATCCATCCCGAGGTCCGCACCGGGATCCAGCCCGACGCGCGCACACCGGGCGGGGGAGCGCTGATCTCGTACGTCCCCAGGGACCGGGACATCTGCAGGCCCGCGCAGTTCCTGGGCAGCAGTTCCACCTACGGACTCGGCGACGGGCACCACAGTGTCGACGCGGGCGCCGAGCCGTTCGAAGCGGTCCTGTACGGACCCGTGCACGAGGGCGCCGAGATCGTCGTGGCGTACGCCACCCTCGCCTACCACGCCCGTCAGGAAACGGGTCAGATGAGCCTGGACGTCACCACCGCCACCCTGCTTCCGTACCGTCGGCACCGCCTCGGTCCCTGGCAGCCGGTCGACGGCACCGTCCACGAGCGCGCACGACGCGCGAAGGCCCGCGAGGACGAGGCCAGGGCCGACCGCGACCGGCAGGAGCGCGCCCGGGCCGAGCACGCCCGGTCGCAGGCGCAGCGCACGTCCCGGACGACACGGACCGGTGCCGGCTCCGGCGGAGGGTCCACCGGCTCCCAGGCCGCGGGTTGCGGGACCAGCAGCGGCGGTGGTGACGGCTGCGGAGGAGGTGGTGGTGGCGGATGTGGTGGGTGCGGTGGGTGAACTGCCGCTCCGCACACGGCCGTCGACCGCCCACGGTCAGTCCAGCGACCGCCCGTGCGCCCGCAGGGTCCGCAGGGCCTCGATCGTCACGATCGGGCGCCACTCGAGCGCCGTGCCCGGTGCCCACTGTTTCCAGTGGACCGGCCAGCCGCCGTCCTCCTCCTGTTCGCCGGCGAGGTGGTCGAGCGAGAGCTGCATCTCCTCGTCGGTGAACCAGGAGCGGGCCAGCGAGGCCGGGACGCGGGCGTAGTCGTGCGGGTAGTGGTGCTCGCCGGGCGCGTACCCGGCGGCCACCGGGTAGGAGTCGCGGCGGCGCGGGTCAAGGACGGCGAGGCGCTGCTCGCGTACGAGCCGGCCCAGACGGTCCGCGGCGGCCTGCGCGCGCGAGCGGTCGGGAGCGCCGTCCAGGAACGCGACGGCCGCGTGGATCTCGTACGGATGCGACTTGTCCAGGGCCTCGACCGCGGCCCAGCAGTAGTCGGTCGCGCGGAACAGCCACGCGTGCCACACCTGATTGCGGTGCAGCAGACCGACCACCGGCCCGGTGGCGAGCAGATCGCTCGGCGGGTTGTCGATGACGGGGACGAACGGGGCGTACGGATAGCCGCGCTGGCTCGGATGGATCGCGGGCAGCGCGCCCTCCGGGGTCGAGACCTCGGAGAGGTAGCGGCACACCCGCTCGACCCGCTGACCGCCGCAGCGCCCGATCGCGTCCAGGACGCGCAGCGCGTGGGCGGTGTGCAGGGGCTGGCTCACGGGGCCGCGCAGATCGGGCTCCAGGGCGTGGCCGTAGCCGTCGTCGTCGGTGCGGTAGGCGGCGAGGGCGGCCTCGACCGGCTCGGCGGCGGCGCCCAGGAAGTGGTAGGCGAAGCGGCGCTGTTCGAGGACGCGGGCCGTGAGCCAGATGAACTGCTCGGCGCGGGCGAGCACCGAGCGGTGCTGTGACGGTTCTGCTGGGGAACGCTCCGCGGGGGACTGCCCCACGGAGGCGGAGCCCGGGGACTGCCCCGGGGCTACGGATTCGGCCATGCACGGCACGGTAGGCCGGAAAGCGCTCCCCGCAAGGGCTTCGGGGCAAGGCCCACCCGCACGGGCTGGATACTGGAGTCATGCGGTTGACGGTCTTCTGGGAGCGGATGGCGGAGCACTTCGGTGCGGGGTACGCCGAGACGTTCGCGCGCGATCATGTGATGTCCGAGCTCGGAGGGCGCACGGTGCATCAGGCGCTGGACGCGGGCTGGGAGGCCAAGGACGTGTGGCGGGCCGTCTGCTCGGCGATGGGGGTACCGGCCGAGTCGCGGTGAGCGGGAGTGCATCGCTGTGAACGGTGACGGCCCCAGCTCAGCCGCGGGCCGAATGTGACGTGGGCGTCCGGCGAACGTGACGCGGGCGTCCGTCGAATATGACGCGGGCGTCAGCCGAACGTGACGCGGACGTCCGGCGAATGTGACGCGGGCGTCCGGCGAATGTGACGCGGGCGTCAGCCGTCCGTCCGTACGAACCGGGTGCACTTAAGCGAGACTGACCCCGTGGCAGCCACCGAACACACCGCAGCAGCGCAGAATTCCGGACCGCCCACGACCGTGCCGCCCGAGGTGCCGTCGGGGCGGCAGCAGCGCATGCCGCGGTGGCTGCCGCGTGCGATGGTGCTCGCGCTCGCCCTGATCGCCTGCTTCCAGCTGGGCAGTTGGGCCTTCCACCAGCTGACCGGCCTGCTGATCAACATCCTGATCGCGTTCTTCCTCGCGCTGGCCGTCGAGCCCGCGGTGAGCTGGATGGCACACCACGGCATGCGCCGCGGCGCGGCCACCGGGCTTGTCTTTCTCGGGGTGATCGTCGTGGGCGCGGGGTTCATCACCCTGCTCGGCTCGATGCTCGCCGGCCAGATCGTCGACATGGTCGAGGACTTCCCGAAGTACCTCGACTCGGTGATCAGCTGGATCAACGCCACCTTCCACACCGAGCTGTCCCGGGTCGAGATCCAGGACAGCCTCGTGCACTCGGACTGGCTGCAGAAGTACGTGCAGAACAGCGCCTCGGGTGTCCTCGACGTGTCAGCGCAGGTGCTCGGCGGGCTGTTCCGGATCCTGACGATCCTGCTGTTCTCGTTCTACTTCGCCGCCGACGGGCCCCGGCTCCGTCGCGCCCTGTGCTCGGTGCTGCCGCCCGCCAAGCAGGCAGAGGTGCTTCGCGCCTGGGAGATCGCCGTCGACAAGACCGGCGGCTATCTGTACTCGCGCGGTCTGATGGCGCTGATCTCCGGCGTCGCGCACTACATCCTGTTCGTCTTCCTGGACATCCCGTACGCCCCCGCGCTCGCCGTGTGGGTCGGCGTGATCTCGCAGTTCATCCCCACCATCGGTACGTATCTGGCGGGCGCCCTGCCGATGCTGATCGCGTTCACCGTGGACCCCTGGTACGCGCTGTGGGTGCTGATCTTCGTGGTCGTGTACCAGCAGTTCGAGAACTATCTGCTGCAGCCCAAACTCACCGCCAAGACCGTCGACATCCACCCGGCGGTCGCGTTCGGCTCGGTCGTCGCGGGCACCGCGCTGCTCGGCGCGGTCGGTGCGCTGATCGCGATCCCCGCGGTCGCGACGATGCAGGCCTTCCTCGGCGCGTACGTGAAGAGGTACGACGTGACCGACGACCCACGGGTGCACGGCCACCGGCGCCGTGGCGGACCGCCGCTCGCGCGGCTGCGCAAGGCGCTGCGGGGCGAGCCGACGGGGGCGCCCGTGGACCAGGCCGCCGCGGACACCCAGGGAGGGCAGGGGGCGGCCCCCGGGGAATCCCGCGGCCGGGCCTCAAACGGCGGGGCGGGCTCCGTGGCGCTCCAGCTCCACCCGCGGCAGCACCCTGCGCAGCCACGTCGGGAGCCACCACGCCCGCGTGCCGAGCAGCTGCATCACGGCCGGCACGATTAGGCAGCGGATCACCACGGCGTCGAGCAGGATCGCCACCGCGAGCCCGAGGCCGAACTGCTGCAGCATCCGGTCGGGGCTCAGCATGAACGCCGCGAACACGACGATCATGATGGCCGCGGCCGCCGTGATCACCTTGCCGGTCGCGGCCAGGCCCTCCCGTACGGCTGCCTGCGGGTCCTTCGTACGCTCCCATTCCTCGTGGATACGGGAGAGCAGGAAGACTTCGTAGTCCATCGACAGGCCGAAGACGATCGCGAAGATCATCACCGGGATGAACGCCTCGATCGGGCCGGGCTCGACCCCGAACCAGCCGTGCTGGAAGACCAGCGTGATCGCTCCGAGCGCGGCACCGATGCTGACCAGGTTGAGCAGGGCTGCCTTGATCGGGATCAGGACGCTGCGGAAGACGATCAGGAGCAGCAGCGCGGAGAGCCCGACCACGATCGCGACGAAGAGCGGCATCCGGTCCGACACCGTGGCCGCGAAGTCCTCGGTCGCCGCGGTCGCACCGCCCACCAGGAGGCGTGCTCCGGTCTCGTCCGCCAGCGGCGGCAGTACGTCGCCGCGTAGCCGGTCCACGAGCTGGGAGGTCGCCTCGGACTGCGGGGCGGACTCGGGGAAGACCATCAGCGTGCCGACCTCGCCGTCCTTCGACGGGATGGGGCCGCTGACGGCGGCGACCCCGGGGGTGTCGGCGAGTGCCGCACGGACGGGACCGACCTCCGCGGTGCCTTCGGCGACCACGAACAGCGGCCCGTTGAAGCCCGGCCCGAAGCCGTCGGCGAGCAGGTCGTACGCCTGACGGCTGGATGTCGTCGTGGCGTCGTTGCCCGCGTCCGCGAAGCCCAGACGCATATCGGCGGCCGGCGCCGCGAGCGCGCCGAGCGCCACTACGGAGACGAGGAGCGCGACCCACGGACGACGCTGGACACCGCTCGCCCAGCGCCGCCAGCCGGTGCCCTCGACCCGCTTCGCCTTCGCCGCGCGCTTGGTCACCTGACGCTGGATACGACGCCCGAACACTCCGAGCAGCGCGGGCAGCAGCGTCAGCGAGGCGGCCATCGTCACCAGGACGGTGAGCGCGACCGCGAGCGCCACACCCTGCAGCGAGCCGAGGCCGAGCGCGACCAGGCCCATCAGCGCGATGATCACGGTGCAGCCCGCGAAGAACACGGTCCGGCCCGCGGCGTCCAGGGCGGAGCGCGTGGCCTGCTCGGGTTCGGCGCCGCGCAGGAGTTCGGAGCGGTAGCGGGAGAAGATCAGCAGCGCGTAGTCGATCCCGACGCCGAGACCGACCAGCATCATGATCGGCGGCGTGAAGTCGGCGACGTTCGCGACGTGCGAGGCAAGGGCGATCAGCCCGATCGACGAGCCCACCGCGAACAGTGCGGTCACCACCGGCAGACTCGCCGCGACGAGCGACCCGAACAGGAACACCAGGATCACCAGGGCTCCGAGGATCCCCGCACCTTCGGCAGCACCGCCCCCGGCCTCTTCGGCGCCACGTGCCGCGTCCCCGCCGACCGCGGCCCGGAGCCCGTCCCCGTCAAGGGACTTGGCGGCGTCGATGATCGCGCGGACATGCTCCTTCGGTACGTTCTCGGCGGCGCCGTCGAGGGTGACGGTCGCGTAGCCGACGGTGCCGTCGCGCGAGATCGCCGACTTCTCCTCGTACGGGCTGATCACGCCGGTCACGCTGGGCAGGTCCTCGACCTTGCCGAGGACGTCCTCGACGCGGTCACGTACACCCGTGTCCCGGATGTCCTGCGCGTCCTTGACCACGATCTGCACCGAGGCGTCGGCCTGCGCGGCGCCGTGCTTCTCCAGGACGCTCTGTGCGGCCTGCGAATCGGTGCCGGGCAGCGAGAAGTCGTTGTGGTACGCGCTGCCGACCGCCGAGGACACCCCCGTGATCCCCGCGACGAGAACGACCCAGAGGATCAGCGCACGCCACCCCTGGGGGGGGGGGGAGGCGGCGAGCCCCGCGAAGATGGTCGACCGGGCTGTGGGGCTGGTGGGTTGGTCGGGGGGCAACGGCTACTCCGATACGTAGGAAGGAAAGAGGCCAGAGGTACGAGGTCAGGGCCAGAGGCACGAGGTCAGACGTCAGAGGTCAGAGGTCAGAGGTCGGAGGCACGAGGTCAGACGTCAGACGTCAGACGTCAGAGGCACGACGTCAGAGGTACGAGGGGCGTGTCACGCGGGCGCGGAACGTGTGCCACATCCACGCCTGTACGGCCACCAGGAGCGGCGTCACCACGAGCAGCGCGGGCACGAGCGCGTCCACGGACGAGCCGGCCGACGCGGTGAGCGGCAGACCGAGCCCGGCGAGCAGGGGCAGAGCCGCCATCAGGGCGGCGGTCAGCGCGAACGACTGCCAGGGGCGGGTGGCCCGCCCGACCAGGACCCGCGCGCGGGCGTACGGATCGCCGGTCAGCCTGAGGACCGCGAAGCCGAGCCCGTGCACGGCGAAGAGCGCGGCGACCGCCACGGCGGTGATGAGCGCGACCGGCCCGCTCGCGGGCGCGTGCAGCGAGCCGCTGAACAGGCCGGCGAGCAGCCAGCCCCAGGCGAGCGCCACGGTCCAACTGCCGCCGGTCACCGCCGTATCGCAGCCGATCCGCCAGGCGCGTCCGCCCGCGCGGCCGCGCAGCCACAGGCCCATGTCGCGCACGATCCAGCCGGTGAGCAGCGGGACGACCACCGAGAACTGGCCGCTCAGGAGCTCTCCTTCCAGCTCGGGAAAGCAGCCGATGAGCAGGCCGGCGGTGGCCACCAGCCACACCTCGTTGCCCAGGAAGAAGGGCGCGAACGAGGTGATGACGAGGCGGCGTTCGCGGTCCGAGCGGCCCAGGTACGGGGTGAGCATGCCGGTGCCGATGTCGGCACCCCCGAGCACGAAGTAGCCGGCGGCGAAGAAGCCGAGCAGGGCGATGGCGAGAGTTTCCATGGCGGCCTCCTAGTAGCGCGCGGGGGTCAGGGCGTCGGCCGGGTCGTCGGCCTCGCGTTCGTCCCGGCCGAGGTCGGTGTCGACGGGGCCGAGGCGCGCGTGGCGCACGATCAGCCAGAAGTTGAGGGCGGCGAGCAGCGCGAAGAGCGAGGTGAAGACGATCAGGGAAAGCCGCATCGAATCCGGAGAGACCGGTGAGACGGCGTCCTCGGTCTTCAACAGGCCGTACACGACCCAGGGTTGACGGCCCGCCTCGCGGAACACCCAGCCGCTGATCATCGCGAGATACGGCAGCGGTACGGCGGCCATCAGGACCACGTGCCAGAGCCGGAAGCGGAAGACGACCTTGCGGAAGGCGGCGAGGACCACACCGGCGAGGCAGAGGTACATCATCAGCGCGAACGCGAGCAGCATCAGGATTCCGGCCGTGCGTGTGAGCGCCTCGGAGGGCACATAGTCACCGGGTCCGAAACGCTCCACCATCTCGGCCTGCAGCTTGGCGATCTCGGCGGTGTTCGCGCTGAACACCGCCTCCTTCATCGGCTGCATCCCCACGAACTGCAGCCCGCCGAAAGCGGCCGTCACGAACAGCGCCGGCAGCGAGAGGAACACCCCGATCCGCAGGCTCTTGCCGAAGAACTCCCCCTCGGCCGAGCGCTTGAAGAGGTGGTACGCGGAGACGCCCGCCATGAAGAACCCGGCCGTGAGCAGCGCGCCGCCCAGGACGTGCCCGAAGGAGAGCAGGGCGCTGGGGTTGGTGAAGACCTCGACGGTGCTCTCGGTGACCAGGCGGCCGTTCTCCTCGCGGTGGCCGACCGGGTTGTTGAGGAAGCCGTTGGCGACCAGGATCCAGTACGCCGAGGCGTACGCGGTGAGCGTGACGCCCCAGATCAGCGCCAGGTGCACCCACTTCTTGAAGCGGTGCCAGCCGAAGATCCACAGGCCCAGGAACGTGGACTCGACGAAGAAGGCGATCACCGTCTCCATCGCCAGCGACGAGCCGAAGACATCGCCCGCCCGGTGCGTGAGTCCGCTCCAGCTCAGGCCGAACTGGAACTCCATGACCAGGCCGGTGACGATCCCGACCGCGTAGTTGATCACGTAGAGCTGGCCCCAGAAGCGGACCATGCGCGGGTACAGGGGCTTCTCGGTGAGGGTCGCGGCCGTCTGCAGACAGGCCACCACCGTCGCGAGGCCCAGGGTGAGCGCGACGAAGAGGAAGTGGCCGCCCGCCGTGAGGGCGAACTGCAGCCGGGCGAGATCGAGGGTTTCCGGGTTCACGCCCTCAGCGTCGGCGTACGGCTTGGGGTGCCGCGTCGGCCCGCGGTGGACAGTGGGCGTACATCCCGGGTTGTGGCTTGGGGCGGCCGCGTACTACCGCAGTTGCGTGCGGTCGCCGGGCCGGCGTTGTCAGTGGGGGCCGATAGCCTTGGAAGGGCTCGGCCCCCGGGAGGGAGGGGTCTGTCCGGCTATCCGGCCGGTCCGCCCAGCCCGGCCAGTTCGCCCAGCCCGCCCAAGAAGCCCCGCAGCCTCAGGCCAGCCACCCCGGCGTGATCATCCCCGACTCGTACGCCAGGATCACCAGCTGCGCCCGGTCGCGGACGTCGAGCTTGGTCATGATCCGGCTGACGTGGGTCTTGGCGGTCGCGGGGGACAGGACCAGGCGCTGCGCGATCTCGTCGTTGGAGAGCCCCGCGCCGACCAGGCCCATGACCTCCCGCTCGCGGTCGGTCAGCGCGTTGAGCCGCGGGCTCGGGTCGGGCTGCTTGGAGCGGCCCGCGAACTCCGCGATCAGGCGCCGCGTCACGGCCGGGGCGATCAGGGCGTCGCCGCGCGCCACCACCCGTACGCCGTGCAGGAGTTCCATCGGCTCGGTGTCCTTCACCAGGAAGCCCGATGCGCCCGCGCGCAGCGCGCCGTACACGTAGTCGTCCATGTCGAAGGTCGTCAGGATCACCACCCGTACGCCCTCGAGCGCCGGGTCGGCGGTGATCCGCGCGGTCGCCTCGAGGCCGTCGAGTACGGGCATACGGATGTCCATGAGGACGACGTCCGGGCGCAGTTGGCGGGCGAGCGCGCAGGCCTGCTCGCCGTCCGCGGCCTCGCCGACCACCTCGATGTCGTCCTCGTCGTCCAGCATCGAGCGGAAGCCCGCGCGCACCAGCGTCTGGTCGTCGGCGAGCAGGACGCGGATCGCGTCGGCCGGCTGCATCATTGCGCCCCCTGGGCCGTATCGGTTGTGGTGAACGGCAGCCGGGCCATGACCCGGAAGCCGTCCGCCGTGTTCTCGGTGGTCAGTTCGCCGCCGAAGGCCTTGGCCCGCTCGGCCATCCCGCGGATCCCGCTGCCCCTGCCGATCCCGTCGGGCGCGCCCAGGCCGTCGTCCTCGATGCGCAGCCGCAGGCCGTCCGTACCGTAGTCGAGTGTGATCGTGGCGGCGGTCGCCTGCGCATGGCGGGTCACATTGGTCAGCGACTCCTGCACGATCCGGTACGCGGCCAGGTCGAGGGGAGGCGGCAGTTCACGTGCGGTGCCTTGCGTGGCGATGCGTACGTCGAGTCCGGCGCTCCTTGCCCGCTCGGCGAGTTCGGGCAGCTGGGCGAGTCCCGACGCGGGCGCGGTGGGGGCGGCCTCGCCCGCCTCGCGCAGCATGCCGAGGGTGGAACGCAGCTCGCGCAGGGCGTCCTTGCTGGTGGACTTCACTGCCTCCAGGGCCTCTTCGGCACCGGCGAGCGCGACGGCAGGATCGGCTGCGGTGCGCTTCTTGCCCAGCTTGTACAGCGCGGCACTCGACTGCACGTTGATCAGCGAGATGCTGTGCCCGAGGACGTCATGCACCTCGCGGGCGATCCGCAGCCGCTCCTCGGTCGCGCTCTGCTGTGCCCGCGCCTCCTGCTCGCGCTCGGCGGCGAGGGCGCGGGCGCGTACCTCTTCGAGATAGGCGGCGCGGGTGCGCTGGGCCCGGGCGAGCACCAGGATGCTGAGCAGCCAGCCGGCCAGCATCATGAACGACGCGTCGTCGACCTCACGCCGGCCCGGTGCCTGGCGCATCTCCCCGTACACGATCATCAGCATCACGCCGATACCGAGCGCGACGGCGGCGGCGAACCTGCCCTCGGCGGCGGCCGTGTACAGCGCGACCACGAAGGTGACCATGACCAGGCCGTCGTAGACGCTGAGCGGGTAGTAGACGACGCAGACGGCCAATGTGACCAGGGCGACGGCGACGGGCCAGCGGCGGCGGAAGTACAGCGCACCGCAGCCGACCGCGATCAGCGCCCAGCCGAGGGCGGCCTGCCCGAACGTCTCGCTCTTGCCGCGCATCGACCAGAACGTCCCGCCCACCACGATCGCCGTGACGGCGAGCACCACGGCGATGTCCTTGCCACGCTCGGTGAGGCGCTCGGTGAGCTGGGTGGTCGGGGGGAGGGCCATGGTCCGAGGATATTCGCGCTGCTTGGGGGCGCTCGAGGGTGGGCGGCCGAGGCTGTTCAGCCCGGGGGCCGCAGACCGGCGAGCAGGGTGTCGAGCCCCGTACGGGTCTGCTGGGCGAAGCCGCGGAAGAACCGGTTGGCCAGGGGCACGGCCCAGCGGCCCCGGGCCGCGACGTTGTAGACGCGCAGTACCACCCGTGTGCCGCTGCCGTGCGGCGTCAGCTCGTACTCCCCGCGGTACCACCAACCGCCCTGGACCCCTACGCGTCCGGCCGTCACGTCCACCTTCAGATAGCCGTCGTCGAAGTTCTCCACCAGCGCGCGCCGGACGTCGTCGGCCGGCAGCTCCACCTCGCCGGTGGCCTCGGCGAGCAGCTTCCGCCCGGCGCTCACCGGTCGCCCGCGGGGACGAGGCCAGGCGCCATCTTGAAGGAGAACGCCTCCATCAGCGGCTTCCGCTTGGTGTTGTGGAAGGCGGCGATACGCCACCGGCCGTCGGCCTCGCGGACCAACGTGTACGTCTGCACCTTGGCGAGCGCCTTGGGCCGCGCGCCCTTGTACGTGTCCCCGCGGCTGTTGACCACGGCAGTGTCGGGGCCGAGGAACCGCAGGTCCACAAGCTCGTCGGCGAGCCGCGTGCCCTTGAGGAACTTGGCGAACAGGATGCGATGGCTCTCGGCTATGTCGCGCCTGCCTCGGTAGTACGTGCCGACGAAGGTGATGTACGAGGCGTCCTCGGTGAACTCGGCTCCGTAGGCGCCGGCATCGTGGCGGGCCCAGGCGTCCAGAAGGCGGGTGAGGGTGTCGGTGATGGCCCGGCGGTCGGCGGTCCGGTCCGAGGGTGTGGCCTGCTGGGGCATGACGGACTCTTTCCTTTGGAGTGGCGCATTCCTTTAGAGTGGCGCAGATACTGATTCTGGGCAGTATCTGCACACGTGCAGCTATTTAAATGTAAGAGAAGTGAGGCTCCATGGCAAGCGCAAAACGGGCATCCGGTGACGAGGGTGAGATCTTCCGCGCCTACCTCGATGCGGTGGGGCTGCAGGCGATGGCGGGCGCGGCGGCGGTGGGGCTGCAGGCTTCCGAGTGGTACGCCTTCAGCCAGCTGGCCCTCGAAGGGGGCCTGACCTCGGGGCGGTTGGCCGAGCGGACCGGGCTCACCACGGGGGCGACCACGCGGCTGATCGACCGCCTGGAGCGGGCCGGCTTCGTGCGGAGGGCCGCCGATCCGACGGATCGGCGCAAGGTGATCGTCGAGCCGGTGCCGGAGGCGGAGGCCCGGATCGCCCAGGCGGTGGCGCCGGCTCGGCGGCTCATCGGCGAGGTCCTCGACGGGTACTCGGCCGGCGAGCGGGAGCTGCTCTTCGACTACTTCAGGCGTGCGGCTCCGGCCTTCCGGCAGGCCACCGAGGAGACGCGCAGGGCAGGGAGGCGGGCTTCGCAGGGGTGAGCCGACGGTTTGCGGAAGCGGCGCCGCGTGCCGCGTGGTGCGCTTGACACAGAAATCGAACATCCATTCTCATGGATGGTCTGGCCTCTCTGCAGGCCCGTGATTCCGGGGTTGGCGCGGGGTCGCTCCGGGATTCGCGCGGAGTTATCCACAGGCTGGACGGGCGTCGAGGCGGATTGTCAGTGGCAGGCGATAGCGTCTTTGACGTGAAGCGATCGACTCAAGCAAATCGGGTGGAACCCATGGCAGGTACGGACCGCGAGAAGGCGCTGGAAACAGCCCTCGCACAGATTGAACGCCAATTCGGCAAGGGCGCAGTGATGCGCATGGGCGAGCGGCCGAACGAGCCCATCGAGGTCATCCCCACCGGGTCGACCGCGCTCGACGTCGCGCTCGGCGTCGGCGGCATCCCGCGCGGCCGCGTGGTGGAGGTGTACGGACCGGAGTCCTCCGGCAAGACCACGCTGACCCTGCACGCGGTGGCCAACGCCCAGCGCGCCGGCGGCCAGGTGGCCTTCGTGGACGCCGAGCACGCGCTCGACCCGGAGTACGCCAAGAAGCTCGGCGTCGACATCGACAACCTCATCCTGTCCCAGCCGGACAACGGTGAGCAGGCCCTCGAGATCGTCGACATGCTGGTCCGCTCCGGCGCCCTCGACCTCATCGTCATCGACTCCGTCGCCGCCCTTGTGCCGCGTGCGGAGATCGAGGGCGAGATGGGCGACAGCCACGTGGGTCTGCAGGCCCGTCTGATGTCCCAGGCGCTGCGGAAGATCACCTCGGCGCTCAACCAGTCCAAGACCACGGCGATCTTCATCAACCAGCTGCGCGAGAAGATCGGCGTGATGTTCGGCTCGCCGGAGACCACGACCGGTGGCCGCGCGCTCAAGTTCTACGCCTCGGTGCGGCTCGACATCCGCCGTATCGAGACCCTCAAGGACGGCACGGACGCGGTCGGCAACCGCACCCGCGTCAAGGTCGTCAAGAACAAGGTCGCGCCGCCGTTCAAGCAGGCCGAGTTCGACATCCTCTACGGGCATGGCATCAGCCGCGAGGGCGGCCTGATCGACATGGGCGTGGAGAACGGTTTCGTGCGCAAGGCCGGTGCCTGGTACACGTACGAGGGCGACCAGCTCGGCCAGGGCAAGGAGAACGCCCGTAACTTCCTGAAGGACAACCCCGATCTCGCCAATGAGATCGAGAAGAAGATCAAGGAGAAGCTCGGCGTCGGTGTGAAGCCGGCCCCGGAGGTCGCGCCCGGTGCGGACGCCGCCGGTCCGGCCGCGGCCGATGCCGACAAGGACGCCGCTGCCAAGACGGTCCCGGCTCCGGCCACCAAGGCCAAGGCGACCAAGGCCGCGGCGGCCAAGAGCTGATCCGTGGTACGACGCACCGACTGGCCCGGGGAGTCGGGGGACTTTGACCTCGGGCCGTCCGAGCCGCAAAGGCGTGGGCGCCGTGGGGGCGGCGGACGCCGGCGCGGGTTCGGCGAACAGGACAGCGGTTCCCCTGATCCGTCGAGGGCCGGGGAGGGGGAGCCGCGTGCACAGGGGCGCCCGGAGCGGGAGTCTCGCCAGGAGGGCCGGCCGGAGCGGGAGACCGATCCGGCCGAGCGCGCGCGGAACATCTGTCTGCGGCTGCTCACCGGCACCCCGCGCACGCGTCAGCAGCTCGCCGATGCCCTGCGCAAGAAGGAGATCCCCGACGAGGTGGCGGAGGAAGTCCTCTCCCGCTTCGAAGAGGTCGGGCTGATCAACGACGCGGCGTTCGCCGACGCCTGGGTCGAGTCACGGCATCACGGCCGAGGGCTCGCCCGTCGTGCCCTGGCACGGGAGTTGCGGACGAAGGGGGTCGACTCGGCCACCATCGACGAGGCCGTGGGCCGGCTCGACTCCGACCAGGAGGAGGAGACGGCCCGCGAACTGGTCGACCGCAAGCTGCGCACGACCCGCGGCCTCGACCGCGACAAGCGCCTGCGCCGGCTCGCGGGGATGCTGGCGCGCAAGGGGTATCCGGAGGGGATGGCGCTGCGGGTGGTGCGGCGGGCGTTGGAGGAAGAAGGGGAGGACGTGGAGGAGTTGGGGTTCCCGGGCCAGTGAGCCGGGGGCGCTCGGTCCGGGGAGTGCGGCGCCCGGGAAAGCCGTAGCAGCAGCGGTGGGGATAGCCCCCGCAAGGGACGGCAGACGGCTCCAGTGTGTCGGGCGGGGTGTGCGCAGCACTGTGGAGGTGCACACCAGAAGGGCTTCGGGCCCCGTCCCCGACAACCGAAAAGAGACCGTGCGCCATGCTGCTGCGCTACGCCTTCAGGACCGTCCGGCACCGCAAAGGCGGCTTCGTCGGAGCGTTTCTCGCGCTGATGTGTGCCGCAGCGCTGATCGCCGCCTGCGGCTCGCTGCTCGAGACCGGGCTACGGGGAAAGATCGCCGCCGAACGCTATGCCGGCGCCCCGATCATCGTCTCCGCCGACCAGAACGTGCATCGGACCACGGTCAAGGAGAAGAAGGGCAAGACCAAGGTCAAGCACAAGGCCAAGCCCATTGCCGAGCGGGCCTGGCTGCCCCGCGCCACGGCCGCCGAGGTACGGGCCGTCGACGGGGTCGGGCAGGTGATCCCCGAACTCTCCTTCCTCGCCCAGCCGTTGGGCACACCGCACACCGGTCGGTCCCTCGGCCACGCCTGGTCCTCCGCCGCCCTCACCCCCTTCCGTCTCACCGACGGCACGGCACCCAAGGGCGCCGGTGATCTGGTCGTCGACCGGGGACTCGCGGAGCGCGCCGGTCTCGCCGTGGGCGACCGGCTCACCGTGCAGTCCACGCAGGCCCCGCGTACATATCGCATCACCGGGATCGCCGCCCCCGCCCAGAGGCAGGACCTCGAGCATCAGAGCGCCCTCTTCTTCAGCGACGCGGAGGCCGAGCGCCTGGCCGCACGCCCCGGCCAGGTCACGGCCCTCGCGGTGATTCCCGAAGACGGCGTCTCCGTAAGCGCGTTGAGCGAGCGGCTGCGCGAGGCGCTCCCCGCACCGCAGGTCCAGGTCAGCACGGGTGAGGCCAAGGGCGCCGTGGAATTCCTCGACGCCGCGGGGGCCCGCGTCAAGCTCGTCTCCATGGGCGGTGCGATGGGCGGCACCTCCCTGCTCGTCGCCGTCCTCGTGGTCGTCGGCACCTTCGCGCTCTCCGTGCAGCAGCGCCACCGCGAACTCGCCCTGCTCCGGGCGATCGCCACCACCTCGAAGCAGATCCGTCAACTGCTCGCCCGCGAAGCCCTGGTGGTCGGCGCGGTGGCCGGCCTCGCCGGAGCGCTGCTCGGTCTCCCGCTCGGCTCCTGGCTGCAACACCGTTTCGTCGAGGCCGGCGCCATCCCCGCCTCCCTGGACCACACGGTCAGCGTCTTCCCGCTCTTCGCCGCCTTCGGCGCGACCCTGTTCGGAGCCTGGGCCGCAGCCCGTATCTCCGGCCGCCGTATCGCCCGCATCCGCCCCGCACAGGCCCTGTCGGAGGCGGCCCTGCAACCCGCGCGCCCCGCGTGGACCCGTATCGCGGCGGGATTCATCACCCTCGCCGGCGGCATCACCCTCGTCGCGGTGCTCAGCACGCTGCGCACCGAACCCGCATCGACTCCCGTGACCTTCCTGGCCGTTGTGGTCCTCGCCATCGCCGTGGCGCTGCTCGGACCGCTGCTGGTGCGGGCCACCGCGTTCATCCTGAAGCTCCCGCTGCGGCTCACCGGACACGGCGGAAAGCTCGCCACCGCCAATCTGCGCGGCAACTCCGTCCGGATGGCCTCCGTCGTCACCCCGCTCGTCCTCCTGATCGGCATGACCTGCACGGTCCTGTTCGTCCAGTCCACACTCGGCGACGCCTCCCGTGCACAGGCCCGCGAAGGCGTACGGGCCGACTGGGTGCTGTCCGCGCAAGGCCCCGGCGTTCCGGCCGGAGCCGCCCGGCAGCTCCGTGCGTCCGGTGCCACCGCCACCGAGGTCGTACGGACCACCGTGCGCGTCGGCCTCGACAAGTACCAGACCCAGGGCGTCACCCCCGAGGGCCTCACCCGCACCTGGGACCCCGAGGTCACGGCCGGCACGCTCGAGGGATTCGGCCCGCAGAGTGCGGCGGTCAGCGAACTCGCCGCCGACCAGCTCGGATTGAAGCCCGGCAGCACCCTGAAACTGACCCTCGGCGACGGCACCCCCGCCACCGTCAAGGTCACCGCCGTCTACACCCGCGGCCTCGGCTTCGGCGACCTCACCCTCGCCCACGACCTGGTCGCCGACCATGTCGACAACCCCTTGGCCGCCGCCGTCCTCGTCGCCTCCGACGCCCCACGCCACCAACTGGCCGACGCGCTCCGGGACTTCCCCGGCATCCAGATCCTCGCCCCCGGTGAGGCCGACCGGCTGCAGGCCGAGCGTCAGCAGGCCAACGCCGAGGTCAACCTGCTCGCCATGGCCCTCGTCCTCGCCTTCACCGCGATCGCCGTGGTCAACACCCTCGTGATGTCCGTATCGGCACGTGTCCGCGAGTTCGCCCAGCTGCGTCTCGTCGGCGCCACCCGCCACCAGGTGCTGCGCATGCTGCGGATCGAGGCCGTCTCGGTCCTGCTGCTCGCCACGGCGCTCGGCAGCGGTATCGCGCTGGCCGTCCTCACGGCCTTCAGCGTCGGCATGACGGGCACCGCCGCGCCTTCGGTGGCTCCGCTCCTGTACGTCACGATCATCGCCGCGGCCGGCGCGCTCGCCCTCATCGCCACCTCCCTGCCCGGCCGTTCGGCCCTGCGGGCCCGGCCGGTGGAGGCGGCGCTGGCCAAGGAGTAGCCACGCACGCTGCAGCACGGGGTTCCTTCGATACGAGGCGGGCTCATGCTCGTATCGAAGGAACCCTTGCCGTGGTCAGGGGGCGAGCCGGGTCTCCGTCTACTGCGAGATCGGCCGGGTGATCGCATCCGGCACCGAAGCCGCCGGCACCACCGGAAGCCCCGCCCTGCGCCAGGCCTGGAAGCCGCCGATCAGATCGGTGGCGCGGTGCAGGCCGAGCTGGAGCAGGGAGTGGACGGCGAGGCTGGAGGCGTAGCCCTCGTTGCAGAAGATCACCAGGCGCTGGTCGTGCCGGGTGACCGCGGCGGCGCGGTGGCTGCCCAGCGGGTCCAGGCGCCATTCGAGCTCGTTGCGTTCGACCACGAGCGCGCCGGGGATGAGGCCGTCGCGCTCGCGCAGCTCCGCGTAACGGGTGTCCACGAGCAGCAACTCGCCTGCCAGGAAACCCTCGTGGGCCTCCTGTGGAGTGATCCGGTCGAGACCCGCACGTACTCGTTCCAGATGCTCGTCGATCGACACCGGGCGGGCGCTCACTGCCAGTCCTCCGGCTGCTCGACGTCTTCCAGGCGCAGGATCGGGCCGGTGCGGCTGTAGCGGCGGATCAGCGGGAGCGGCGGATAGTACGCGTGGACCGAGACCGCATGCTGCGCGGTGGACTCGTTGAGCACCTCGTGCACATGGTGCTGCCCGAACGCCCGGCCCTCGCCCGCCTCCAACACCCGTTCCCGGTCGAGGTCTTCGGCCAGTTCGAGGGACTTCCAGGCGGACGTGGGGATACGGGCCGTCAGCGAGTTCTCCTTCAGCGTGCCCGACGCCGTGGCGAACGCGCCGATGGACTCGGCGTGGTCGTGCCAGCCGGTACCGGTGCCCGGCGGCCAGCCGATCAGCCAGGCCTCGCTGCCGCCTGGGCCTTCGAGACGCAGCCAGGTACGGCCCTCGGGGTCGAGCGGGAGCGAGGCGATGAGCTCGGCGTCGGCGGCGCTGCGGGTGACGAAGTCGAGGAGTTGAGCCGGAGTGGGGGCCGCGGTGGCAGGGGTCGCCGAGGCGGCGGAAGGTGCGGACACGGATACCGTCCTGAAGGTTCGCTGGGGACGCGCGTCGAACCCGCCTTCAGGCGGGGAGCGCGAGGGAAGGGCGAATCAGCAGGGTTCGGTACAGACGCAGCCTGCGTAGCGGACCAGGTCCAGATGGACCCTCCGCCACATATGCACGCCACGTTCCGTCATGGGCGGGGTACACCATGACGGAACGTGGCGGGCAATCGGGGGGCCCGGCTCGGGGGGGGGGGGGGGCCGGGGGGGGGCCGGGGGGGCCCCGGTCACCCGCCGCCGCGCCCTCTTCGTCCGCCCTCGCACGCCGTGCGCCCGCCGGCGGAGCGGGTTTCCCGCCGCGCGCCGTGTCCGCCGCCGCGTACAACTCCGCGGGCCGTACACCGCTCAGCGCCGTCACCAGATGGCCGTCGGGCCGGATCAGCAGCACCGTATGGGCGACCGCGCCGGGATAGCCCTCCGCGACGAGCAGTTCGGCCGGCAGGGGCAGCGCGGTGACCGCCGCCGCGAGCCGTGGCATCACCCCGGCCTTCAGCCAGTGCCGCCGGTCCCACACGCCCGTGCCCGGCGCGACCAGGACGACAAGGAGACGTCCGCGCCCGAGCCGGTCCCGCAGCCGGACTTCGGCGCCGTCCGGTGCGGTCACCGGTACGTCGGAGATCGGTGCGCCCGGCTCCGTACCGACCGTGACCTGGGACTCCGAGGGTTCATCGAGCGCGAGCGGCGACCGGTCGTACGCCGGAAGCGAGCCCAGCGGACCGCGCCCCAGGTGTCCGTCGGTCAGGAGCGCGTCATGCCCGCGCGCCGTCCCCGGCACATACGCCCGCAGGCCCCCGCCGCCGCGCAGTATCGGCAGCGCCTGGTCGGCGGCGCGCAGCCGGGCCGCGACGGCGCTGCGGCGCTCGGCCTGGTAGCTGTCGGGCAGCAGCTTCGACTCACCGTGGTCGCGGGACAGCACCAGCCTCCAGGCGAGGTTGTCCGGGTCGCGCCGCCCCTCGTCCACCCCCTGGGTGCCGAGGGCGCCCAGAAGATGCGCCGCGTCCCCGGCGAGGAAGCAGCGGCCCACGCGCCAGCGCCGTGCGAGCCGGTGGTGCACGGTGTGTACGCCGGTGTCGAGCAGTTCGTACGGGGGTGTCGTACCGCACCAGCCGGCCAGCGTGTCCCGTACCAGGGCCACCAGGCGCTCGGGCGTGACGAGTTCGCTGCGGGCGGGCAGCAGCCAGTCGAGCCGCCAGACGTCGTCCTGCAGCGGGCGCGCGGTGATCTCGGCCGGGGCGCCGCGCCAGGGCGCCATCCGGTGCAGCAGAGCCTCGCCCGGCCACGGCAGCTCGGCGCGCAGCGCCGCGACGGCGTGCCGCTCCACCGCCGTACGGCCGGGAAAGCGGACGTCGAGCAGCTTGCGCACCGTGGAGCGCGGACCGTCGCAGCCGATCAGATAACTGCCGCGCCACCATGTGCCCTTGGGCCCCTTGGTGTGTGCGGTGACCCCGCCCGCGTCCTGCTCGATCGAGTCGAGGCGGCTGTCGACGGCCACCCTGACCAGGCGCTCCTCGTCGACGGCGGTACGCAGGGCGGCGGTGAGCGTGTGCTGGGCGAGATGCGCGGGGCCCGGATCGGCATCGTCGAAGGCGACCTGGCGCAGTTCCTGCTTTCGGCGCAGCGAACGCCAGCCCGTCCAGCGGGTGTCGCTCAATGTGATCCCCGTGAGCCGTTCGACGAGGGCGGCGGTGTCCTTGCGCAGGACCACGGTGCGGGCGGGCCGCTGCTCGTCCTTGCCGGGGCCCTCGTCCAGGACGACGGACGGGACGCCGTGCCGGGCCAGGGCCAGGGCCGACGTGAGGCCCACGGGCCCGGCACCCGCGATGATCACCGGGTCCACGGTGCGGCGCCCCCTGCCGTCAGGGTGCTGCGCGACGTACGGGAGAGGGCAGTTGGCGCAAGGTGCACGATCACAGAACGTATGCAACCGACTGCATGCCTCCCGAGTCAAGCTGCGCCTCCCGCGGGCCCGGAACGCTTCCCTTCGGCGGCCTCACGCTGTAAGCGGCCCGGCAGCGGCGCCCTGCGGTCACGGTGTGACATCGGCCCTGGTGCTCACAGCGCGTGACCTGGCAGGATCGCGCGCATGCCGCTCGCACTCCCGCGCATCAGCAGGCGCCGCGCCCTCGAAGGGGCGGGCGCCGGGCTTGTGGTGTTCGGACTGCTTCTGTGGTGGTTGCTGCCGTTGGGGGCGAGCCCGCCCGGCGGGAAGGTCGTCTTCAGCACCGGCGGGGCCTCGGGCGTGTACGAGGTGTACGGCAACGAGCTGAAGAAGGCCGCCGCCGACGATCTGCCCGATCTGGACATCAAGTTGTGGAGCAGCCAGGGCTCCAAGGAGAACGTCCGGCGGGTGGCCACCGGTGAGGCCGACTACACCATCGCGGCGGCCGACGCGGTGCGGCAGTACCAGCAGGACAAGGGCAGCGGCTGGGACCGGCTGCGCGGCTGCGTGCGGCTGTACGACGACTATGTGCACCTGGTCGTGCGCGGGGATTCGCGCGTGACGAAGGTCGCCGACCTGAAGGGCAAGCGGGTCGTGGTGGGGCCGGAGGGCTCCGGGGTGCGGATCATCGCCGAGCGGGTGCTGGCCGCCGCGGGCCTCGATCTCGGTGACATCGATGCCGTGGACACGGCGTCGCAGGCGGCGGGTCCGTCGTTGACGACGGGGGACGTGGACGCGTTCTTCTGGTCCGGAGGACTGACGACGCCGTTCGTGAAGGACCTCTCGGAGAAGACCGACATCCGCCTGGTCGAACTCGGCAGTCTGGTGGACGAGCTGCACCGTCAGGGCGGCCGGTCCAGCTACTACCGCGCGGCGATCATGCCGACGGACGCCTATCCCGATGCGCAGGGCGGCAGGCCGGTGCAGACCATCGCGGTCGCCAACCTGCTGGTCACCACGGAGCAGGCGGATGAGCGGGTCACGGAGTGGCTGACGCGAGTGGTCATAGACCACCGCGATGCGATCGGGCAGCGGGTGCATGCGGCGCAGCTGGTGGATCTGCGGACGGCGGTGTACACGGATCCGCTGGATCTGCATGAAGGGGCTCGGCGGTATTACCGGTCCGTGAAGCCGTGAAGCCGTGAAGCCTCGAAGCCCGTGAAGCCCGTGAAGCCGTGAGGCTGCGAGCTCAGGCACCGGTCGAGCGCGGCAGGGACAAGGTCACCTTCAAGCCGTGCGGCTCGTTCGGGGCGTACGCGATCGTGCCGTCGAATGATGTCAGCAGGGCCCGGGTGATGGACAGGCCCAGGCCCGAGCCCTTGACGTTCTGGTGGCGGTTGCTGCGCCAGAAGCGGTCGCCGATCCGGTTCAACTCCTCGTCGGTGAGCCCGGGGCCCCCGTCCGCGATCTCCACCGTCGTGGTGGCGCCGTTGGCCGCGACCGTCACGGTGACCTGCTCGCCGGCGGGCGTGAACTTCAGGGCGTTGTCGATCACCGCGTCCAGGGCGCTGGACAGGGTCACGGGATCCGCCCAGGCCGTCGTCGCGCGCAGCCCCTCGGTGCGCAGCTCGACGCCCTTGTCCTCGGCGAGCGGGCCCCAGGCCGCGACCCGCTCGGCGACCAGTTCGCCGATGTCCGTCAACTCCGGTTCGATGCCCGCGTGCTCGGCGAGCGCGAGGTCGAGCAGATCGTCCAGGACCCGGGCGAGCCGCTTGCCCTCCGTACGGACCGAGGCGATCTCCTCGTTGCCCTCGGGCAGTTCGAGCGCGAGCAGCTCGATCCGCAGGAGCAGCGCGGCGAGCGGGTTGCGGAGCTGATGCGAGGCGTCCGCGACGAACGCCCGCTGCTGCTCCAGGACGTCCTCGACGTTGTCCGCCATCTCGTTGAACGAGCGGGCCAGACGCCGCAGTTCGGGCGGTCCGCCCGCCACCGCGACCCGGGACTTGAGCCGTCCCGTCGCGATGTCGTGCGTGGTCGCGTCGAGATCCCGTACGGGACGAAGCACCCAGCCCGTCAGACGCAGCGCGGCACCGATCGCCAGGAACATCGCGGCGGCCTCGCCGGCCCCGATGAGCAGCCAGCCGCGGGTGATCTCGGAGCGCATCTTGCCCGTGGGCGAGTCCGTGAGCACGACGGCGACGACATCTCCGTCCCGTACGACCGGACTGGCCACGTACAGACGGCGCTTCTGCCAGGGCCAGATCTGCCGTGGGTCCTGGCTGCTGTGGCTGTAGAGCGCGTCGTCGAAGGCCTCACGGCCCTCGCCGTCCTCGGGCACGGACCAATCGTGCGAGGCGACCATCTCGCTGTGGTCGCGGAAGAAGACGCCGGCCCGGATTCCGTAGACCTTGTAGTAGCGCTCGAGATCCTTGCGCAGCGTCTTGCGGCGCTCGCCCTCGACACCGGGCAGGTCCTTGGACGGATCGGTGACGTACTGGGCAAGTCCCGCAAAACGGGCGGCATCCTCGATCCGGTCGACCACGACCTTCTGCTGCTGCGCGGCCGCCAGGCTCACCGCCAGGGGGAAACCGAGGGCGAGCAGGATGGCCGCCATCAGCACGATGAGCAGCGGAAGCAGGCGCGTACGCACGAAGTGGCCTTATACGGCAGGGGCGGCAGGAGCGACGAGCCGGTAGCCGACGCCGCGCACCGTCTCGATCAGCGCGGGCATCCGCAGCTTGGAGCGCAGCGAGGCCACATGCACCTCGAGGGTGCGGCCCGTGCCCTCCCAGCTGGTCTGCCAGACCTCGCTGATGATCTGTTCCCGGCGGAAGACCACACCGGGGCGCTGGGCGAGCAGCGCGAGCAGGTCGAACTCCTTGCGTGTCAGCTGGACGTCCTCACCGGAGACGGTCACCTTGCGCGTCGGCAGCTCCACATGGACGTCCCCGAGCGTGATGCCCGTCTCGATCGGACCGGTGGAGTCCTCCTGCGACGTACGCCGGCTCACCGCGTGGATACGGGCCAGCAACTCCCCGGTGTCGTAAGGCTTCACGACATAGTCGTCGGCGCCGAGGTTCAGGCCGTGGATGCGGCTGCGGATGTCGCCGCGCGCGGTCACCATGATCACGGGTGTCGCACTGCGCTTGCGGATCTTCCCGCAGACCTCGTAACCGTCCTGGTCGGGAAGTCCGAGATCGAGCAGGACGACTCCGAAGGGCGGTTTGTCCGTGGGAAGCAGCGCGCGCAGCGCCTCTTCGCCGTTGCGGGCGTGAACGACCTCGAAGCCGTGCCGGGCGAGAACGGCGGACAGCGCGGCGGCCACGTGGTCGTCGTCCTCGACGAGCAGCAGTCTCATTCTGTCCTCCTTCCGTTCACGCAGGTCTTATGCACTCAGGCAGTCACGCCGATACACGGTGACGACGTCAAGGCCGTTCTTGTTACGGGCGGGTTCCGTTATCCAGCCGGTACGCGGGGCGGGCGTCCCCTTCACGCAGTGTGTCCGGTTGCGGCCGGATCGTTATGCTCAATTTCCCCTCAGATGTAATGACGCTGGTCTTACCGCGTTACTACTGTCCTCCCAACCGAGGAGGATGGAGCAAGACCCCCATGGCCGAAGTATCGGTGACCAAGGACGCTGTGCCTGCGGCGGACGAACTGGTCGTGCTGAAGAACGTCAACAAGCACTTCGGCGCGTTGCATGTGCTCCAGGACATCGACCTGACCATCGCCCGCGGCGAGGTCGTCGTCGTGATCGGGCCCTCGGGCTCGGGCAAGTCGACGCTCTGCCGGGCGATCAACCGCCTCGAAGGCATCGACTCCGGGAGCATCTCGCTCGACGGCAAGCCGCTGCCCGCGGAAGGCAAGGAGCTGGCGCGGCTGCGGGCCGACGTCGGCATGGTCTTCCAGTCCTTCAACCTCTTCGCCCACAAGACCGTTCTCGAGAACGTCATGCTGGGCCAGATCAAGGTCCGCAAGAAGTCGAAGGCCGACGCCGAGGAGAAGGCACGTGCCCTCCTCGACCGGGTCGGCGTCGCGACCCAGGCCGACAAGTATCCGGCTCAGCTCTCCGGTGGCCAGCAGCAGCGCGTCGCCATCGCGCGCGCCCTGGCCATGGAGCCGAAGGTCATGCTCTTCGACGAGCCGACCTCCGCGCTGGACCCGGAGATGATCAACGAGGTGCTCGAGGTCATGCAGCAGCTCGCGCGCGACGGCATGACCATGGTCGTCGTCACTCATGAGATGGGCTTCGCCCGCTCGGCCGCCAACCGCGTCGTCTTCATGGCGGACGGCCAGATCGTCGAGCAGGCGACCCCGGACAAATTCTTCACCGCACCCCGCAGTGACCGCGCCAAGGACTTCCTGTCGAAGATCCTGCACCACTGAGCTCAAGCGACACTGAGCTGCTGCAACTCACCGAAAAGCAAAGGATGTTCATCATGAAGCTCCGCAAAGCCGGTATCGCCACCATCTCCGTTCTCGCGCTCGCGCTGACCGCCACCGCCTGTGGTGACGGCGGCAAGAAGGACAAGGACGGTACGGGCTCCGAAGGCAGCGGCGGCGGCAAGTCGATCAAGATCGGCATCAAGTACGACCAGCCGGGCATCGGCCAGAAGGCGCCGGACGGCAGCTTCGCGGGCTTCGATGTCGACGTCGCCACGTTCGTGGCCAAGGAGCTCGGCTACGCCGAGGACAAGATCGAGTTCGTCGAGACCCCGAGCGCCGACCGCGAGACCGCTCTCAAGCGCGGTGACGTCGAGTTCATCGCCGCCTCGTACTCGATCAACGACGAGCGCGACAAGCTGGTCGACTTCGCCGGTCCGTACCTTCTGGCCCACCAGGACCTCCTTGTCGCCTCGGACTCCGACATCAAGGAAGGCACGGACCTCAACGGCAAGAAGCTCTGCTCGGTGTCGGGTTCGACCTCCGCGCAGAACGTCAAGAAGGAGATCGCTCCGAAGGCGCAGCTCAAGGAGCTCAGCACCTACTCCGAGTGCCTCGAGGGTCTCGCGGGCGGCTCCATCGACGCGCTGACCACCGACGACTCGATCCTCGCGGGTTACGCCTCGCAGGAGCAGTACAAGGGCAAGTTCAAGCTGGCCGGCCTGAAGCTCAGCAACGAGAACTACGGCATCGGCGTCAAGGACGGCAACACCGCCCTCAAGGACAAGATCAACAAGGCCCTCGAGAAGATGGTCGCCGACGGCGCCTGGCAGAAGGCTGTCGACGACAACTTCGGCCCGGCCGGCTACAAGAACGAGCCCGCCCCGAAGATCGGCAACATCGTCAAGTAACCCTTGACCAGCGGCCCTTGAGGACCTGACCGGGCTCATGCCCGGATCCCGCGGCCGCGGCATTTCGACGGCGCGCCACCCGGCTTGTGAAGACACAGCCCGGGTGGCGCGT
>NZ_JAEIMH010000005.1:169285-174271 GCF_016464295.1 Streptomyces sp. N35
CCCCCCCCCCCGCCCCCCGCCCCCGCGCCTTGCCCCCGCCGCCCCCCCGGCTTGGGAAACCCCCGCCCGGGGTCCCCCGCCCGGCCAACGACACGCGGAAGCGCGGGAGATCGTGTTCGACTTTCTTGAAGGCTACGACCTGCTCGGGTCGTTCTGGACGACGGTGCAGCTGACCGTCTTCTCCGGCATCGGGTCCCTGGTGTGGGGCACGCTCCTTGCCGCCATGCGTGTCAGCCCGGTTCCGCTGATGCGCGGCTTCGGGACCGTCTACGTGAACGTGGTGCGGAACATCCCGCTGACCGTCATCATCGTCTTCACCTCGCTCGGCCTCGCCGACACCTTCCACATCACGCTGGGCGCCCCCGACGACCTGAAGGCCCAGGGCTTCCGTCTCGCGGTGCTCGGCCTGATCGTCTACCACGCCGCATTCGTCTGCGAGGCGCTGCGCTCCGGCATCAACACCGTTCCGGTGGGGCAGGCCGAGGCGGCTCGCGCCATCGGTCTGAACTTCACCCAGGTGCTGACCCTGGTGGTGCTGCCCCAGGCGTTCCGTTCGGTGGTGGCCCCGCTGACCAACGTCCTCATCGCCCTGACGAAGAACACCACGATCGCTGCCGCGATCGGTGTGGCAGAGGCCGGCCTCCTCATGAAGGAGATCGTCGAGACCGAGGCGCAGCTCTATGCGACCGTCGCGATCTTCGCGCTCGGATTCGTGATTCTCACCCTGCCGACGGGTCTTCTCCTCGGCTGGTTCGGCAAGCGCGTGGCGGTGAAGCGATGAGCTCGGTTCTGTACGACATCCCCGGCCCCAAGGCCAAGCGGCGCAACCTCATCTTCTCGGCAGTCTTCGTGGTCCTTTTCGCCCTGGTCGCCTGGTGGGCGATCAAGCTCATGGGCGACACGGACCAGTGGGTGTGGGCGAAGTGGGAGCCCTTCCTCACCGCCGATGTGTGGACGACCTACCTGCTGCCGGCGCTGGCCAACACGCTCAAGGCCGCCGCCCTGGCGATGGTGATCGCCCTGCCGCTCGGCGCCGTGCTCGGCATAGCCCGGCTCTCCGATCACCGCTGGGTGCGGGCTCCCGCCACGTTCATCGTGGAGCTCTTCCGCGCGATCCCGGTCCTGATCCTGATGGTGTTCGCCAACGAGTACTTCTCGCAGTATTGGTCGCTGACCATCAGTTCCGAGGTCCGTCCGCTCTACGCGGTGGTCACCGGCCTGGTTCTGTACAACGCTTCCGTCCTCGCCGAGATCGTCCGGGCGGGCATCCTGTCCCTGCCCAAGGGGCAGACCGAGGCGGCCAAGGCCATCGGTCTGCGCAAGGGCCAGGTCATGCGGTCCGTGCTGCTGCCGCAGGCCGTGACGGCGATGCTGCCGGCGATCGTCAGCCAGCTCGTGGTGATCCTCAAGGACACCGCGCTCGGCGGCGTGATGCTGAACTTCACCGAGCTCCTGAACTCCCGGAAGACCATCTCGGGGTTCTTCGGCAACCCGATCCCCACCTTCATCGTGATCGCGTTGATCTTCGTGGCGCTCAACTTCGCGCTGACCTCGTTCGCGGCGTGGCTGGAGAAGCGGCTGCGGCGGGCCAAGAAGAGCACGGGTGCGGTGCTGGGCGCCGCGACAGGCGAGGAACCTCCGGCAGCACACCTGACCGCAGGTGGCGTGCGCGGATCGTTCGGCGATGGCAGCGGCGGCGGCGGGGGTACATAGCCGCCAGGCACGTACTGAATGCGCGGAGGGCAACGGTGATCACACCGTTGCCCTCCGCGCATGCACGGGCCTTTCCCGCCGAGGACCAGCCCGCTCGCCCGGCCTCGTAAACTGGATGACCGGCCGCCGTCCGCAGACGACGGCCCCTGCAGCCCCCGGACCCCTCCGGCCCCGGCTCCGGACCTGTCCGGACCCGGCTCCGGGCCCCGTAGACCCTCGTTTGGACTGATCTCTGGCATGTCGGCAACCCCGCGCACGTACGAAGTGAAGACCTACGGCTGTCAGATGAACGTCCACGACAGCGAGCGGCTCTCCGGGCTCCTGGAGGACGCCGGTTACGTCCGCGCGCCGGAGGGCGCCGACGGCGACGCGGATGTCGTCGTGTTCAACACCTGCGCGGTACGGGAGAACGCCGACAACAAGCTGTACGGCAACCTCGGCCGCCTCGCTCCCCGTAAGACCACGCGTCCCGGCATGCAGATCGCCGTCGGCGGCTGCCTCGCGCAGAAGGACCGCGACACCATCGTGCAGCGGGCCCCCTGGGTCGACGTGGTCTTCGGCACGCACAACATCGGCAAGCTGCCGGCGCTGCTCGAGCGGGCGCGGATCCAGGAAGAGGCCCAGGTCGAGATCGCCGAGTCGCTCGAGGCCTTCCCGTCCACGCTGCCGACCCGGCGCGAGAGCGCGTACGCGGCGTGGGTGTCGATCTCCGTCGGCTGCAACAACACCTGCACCTTCTGCATCGTCCCCGCCCTGCGCGGCAAGGAGGAGGACCGCCGGCCCGGCGACATCCTCGCCGAGGTGGAGGCCCTGGTCGCCGAGGGCGTCTCGGAGATCACCCTGCTCGGCCAGAACGTCAACGCCTACGGTTCCGACCTCGGCGACCGCGAGGCCTTCAGCAAGCTCCTCCGCGCCTGCGGCGAGATCGAGGGCCTGGAGCGCGTCCGCTTCACTTCGCCGCACCCGCGTGACTTCACGGACGACGTGATCGCGGCGATGGCCGAGACCCCGAACGTCATGCCGCAGCTGCACATGCCGCTGCAGTCGGGCTCGGACACGATCCTCAAGGCGATGCGCCGCTCGTACCGCCAGGAGCGCTTCCTCGGGATCATCGAGAAGGTGCGCGCCGCCATGCCGGACGCCGCGATCTCGACCGACATCATCGTCGGCTTCCCCGGGGAGACCGAGGAGGACTTCGAGCAGACCATGCACGTCGTCCGCGAGGCGCGCTTCACGAACGCGTTCACGTTCCAGTACTCCAAGCGCCCCGGGACCCCGGCCGCCGACATGGAGGGCCAGATCCCGAAGGAGGTCGTCCAGGAGCGCTACATGCGCCTGGTCGCGCTCCAGGAGGAGATCTCCTGGGACGAGAACAAGAAGCAGGTCGGCCGCACCCTCGACCTCATGGTCGCGGAGGGCGAGGGCCGCAAGGACGACTCCACGCACCGTCTTTCGGGCCGCGCGCCCGACAACCGTCTCGTCCACTTCACGAAGCCGGACGAAGAGGTGCGCCCCGGCGACGTGGTGACGGTCGAGATCACGTACGCGGCCCCGCACCACCTCCTCGCCGAGGGCCAGGTCCTCGCGGTCCGCCGTACGCGAGCGGGCGACGCATGGGAGAAGCGCAACGCCGCCCCCGCGCCGGCCACCGCGGGCGTGATGCTGGGCCTGCCGACGATCGGCGCCCCCGCCGCGTCGCCCGCGCCTGTGGGTTCGGGCTGCGGCTGCGACTGGACTGAAAGCTGCTGGTGTTCGGGGGGCGGGGGTCAGCCCACGGGCACGGCCGGTCGCCGATCGCTGATGACTACGGGGGGACCGTATGAGCACGTGGTGGGGCCTGATCGTCGAGGAGACCGACGGGATGGGCGAGCGCAAGGCGTACGCGGCCAATGTGCTCGACCACGTCGAGGGCACGCGGGAAGAGGCGCTCGCAGAGCTGGAGAAGCGGGCCCGCGGCTATGTGCCGCAGCACCCGATGAACCCTTCGGCCACCCGCCTCTACCGCACGGACGAGGGCTTCCTGCTCGTCAGCGAGGGCTCGATGCGGAACTACGGCTGCCGCTTCTCGGTGGGGGAGCTGCTGTACGACAGCGTCCAGGCGGAGAAGGCGGCCGCGGCGCAGCGCGCTGCAGAGTCCGAGGAACGCCAGGCCCTGCGGCGCGCGGAGGCCGAGGAGCGAGCGGCCCGCAAGGCCGCCGAGAAGGCGGCGAAGCGGGCGCAGCGCGGCGGCGGGAAGTGGTGGGGCGGCGGCGCGGGCTGAGCCGTCCGCTCCCGGCCGGGCTTGTCCGTCCGCCCGGTCCAGGGGGACGCCCACCCGGGTGCGCGCGCCCGGTACCCTGCCGATCATGCTCGTCGCCGCAGCCGTCTGCCCCTGTCCGCCGCTCCTGGTACCCGCCGTGGCCGCAGGAGCGGCCGCTGAGCTCGATGCCGCCCGTGCCGCCTGCGCGGATGCGATCGGAGTGCTCGCCGCTGCCCGGCCCCACCGGCTGATCGTCGGCGGGCCGGCCCAGGAGAGGGCGCGGGGGCCGCCTCCGCCGGGGGCGACCGGGAGCTTCCAGGGCTTCGGTGTGGACGTCGCCGTACAGCTGGGGAGCGGGGAGGCCAGGGAGGGGGACCTGCCGGTCTCGCTCGCCGTGGCCGCCTGGCTTCTGGAGCGGGGGCAATGGGCCGGGCCGGTCGAAGGGCTCGGCGTCGGCGAGCCGCTCGCGCCCGAGCGCTGCTTCGAGGTCGGATCCGAACTGGCCGTCCAGGCCGAGCGCGTGGCGCTGCTCGTCATGGGCGACGCGAGCGCCTGCCGGACCCTGAAGGCGCCCGGTTACCTGGACGAGCGCGCCGAGCCCTTCGACGCCGAGGTGGCCCGCGCCCTGGGGGCGGCGGACCTGCCCGCACTCAAGGCGCTGGACGCGGAGCTCGCGTACGAGCTCAAGGCGGCCGGCCGGGCCCCCTGGCAGGTGCTTGCCGGTGCGGCCGAGGGCGCGGACCTGAGCGGCACGCTGCTGTACGACGAGGCGCCCTACGGCGTGGGTTACCTGGTCGCGGCCTGGTCCTGACCGGCCGGTTTCTGGCCTGGTCGCGGCCTGGTCCTGACCGGCCGGACTTCTGGCCTGGTCCCGGCCGGCCGGCTTCTGACCGGACCTAGTCCCTGGCCGGCCGGCTTCTGACCCCGGCCCTGACCGGCCGGCTTCAGCCCTGACACACCCGCCGCATGCGTCGACGGGGGCCGGGGGGGGGGGGCCCCCCCGGGCGCTCGGCGGCGCCCCCCCGGGGGGGGGG
>NZ_JAEIMH010000005.1:174281-183407 GCF_016464295.1 Streptomyces sp. N35
GCGGGGCGGTTACGCCCCGCGGCCGTCAGCGGTCAGCCCTGTCAGGAGGCCGGCGGAGTCGGCGTGGTCCCGCCGGCAGCCGGAGGCGTACCAGGCCCCTGAGCAGGCGGCGGCGCGCCCGGTCCCTGGGCGGGCGGCGTACCGGTCCCCTGTGCAGGAGGCCGGTCGGCAGCGGCACCCGCAGCGGACCCCTCGGACAGCCGGTCAAGCGCGTCCTTGGCCTTGCCGGTACCCGACTGGATCTTGTCGCTGTACTTGCCCTTGGTCTTCTCGTCGACCGCCTTCGCGGCCTTGTCCAGACCCTGCTCGATCTTGCCCCCGTGCTCCTTGGCAAGGCCCGCGGCCTTGTCCTTGGCCGGGGCGAGCTTGGCCTTCAGCGTGTCAAGGAGGCCCATGGCTTTCGCACCTTCTTCGTCGGACCGCCGCGGGTGCGGACGGCTACTTGCGGGCGCCTTCGCCGGCCTCGTTGTCCGCCGCCTGCTCGGCCGACTGCTGCTTCGGGATCTCCACTCCCTCGGCGGCAGCGGTCTCGGCGCCGGCTTCCTCGGCGGTCTTCCCCTCCGGCTCCGGTGCTGCCTCGGCCTCGGGGGTGGTGCCGGCCTCGGCCGCGGGCTCGGTTTCGGGCTCGGCCGTCAGAGTGGCCGTCGAACCCTCCGCCGTTGACGCGACCTCGGTCTCCTTGCCCTTGCGACGGAACCGTGAAAAAACGCCCATTTCTACTCCAAACCGTACTCGTGTGAGGGAAATCCCGCGCCGCCCGGTGCGTCTCCTTGCGACGTCCGGGCCTCCGGTCCTCGAAACCGGCGGCCGAAACCTCGCAACAGGCAACGAAGGGGAGGGCGTGGTGTCACGTAGCTCGTTCGAGGACTTGCCGGGCGCCTGCCAGACTGGTCCGGTGAGTACCGCAGCAGTCGCGCCCGCTTCAGGGCCCCGTGTCATCGCCGTCGTAGGGCCCACCGCCGCCGGCAAGTCGGATCTCGGCGTCTTCCTCGCGCGCGAACTCGGCGGTGAAGTCGTCAACGCGGACTCCATGCAGCTCTACCGTGGGATGGACATCGGCACCGCCAAACTGACGCCCGAGGAGCGCGCGGGCATCCCGCACCACCTCCTGGACATCTGGGACGTCACGGAGGCTGCCAGCGTCGCCGAGTACCAGAAGCTGGCCCGCGCCGAGATCGACCGGCTGCTCGCCGAGGGCCGCTGGCCGGTCCTCGTCGGCGGCTCGGGCCTCTATGTGCGCGGCGCCGTCGACCAGCTCGAATTCCCCGGTACGGATCCGGCGGTGCGCGCCCGCCTCGAGGACGAGCTCGCACTGCGCGGCTCCGGCGCCCTGCACGCCCGGCTCGCCGCCGCCGACCCCGACGCGGCCAAGGCGATCCTGCCGAGCAACGGCCGGCGCATCGTGCGCGCCCTCGAGGTCATCGAGATCACCGGACAGCCGTTCACCGCGAACCTGCCGGGCCACGACTCCGTGTACGACACCGTGCAGATCGGCGTAGACGTCGCCCGCCCCGAACTGGACGAGCGGATCGCGCTGCGCGTGGACCGTATGTGGGAGGCGGGCCTTGTGGACGAGGTGCGCGCTCTCGAGGCCCGGGGGCTGCGCGAGGGCCGTACGGCTTCGCGCGCGCTCGGCTACCAGCAGGTGCTCGCCGCCTTCGCGGGGGAGTGCACCGAGGACGAGGCCCGCGCCGAGACCGTGCGCGCCACCAAGCGCTTCGCGCGCCGCCAGGACTCCTGGTTCCGGCGCGATCCCCGGGTGCACTGGCTCAGCGGCGCCGCGGCCGACCACGCGGAACTCCCGGACCGTGCAATGGCGTTGGTCGAACGAGCGGTCACAGCCTGATCACGTGATGGCATCGGGACGCTCCGGCGGTCATCCGGGCCTGACCGCCCGTGCCATCATCAAGCTTCGATCGATCGTGGAGTCCAGTTGGGAGGGCGCGTGGCGATGGAGGCCGGCCCTCGCGACACCGCACATGAGGAGCAGGGGCAGCTGAGCCCTGATGGTCCGCAATCGGAGCCTGCGCAGGGCGTGAACCCGCCCGAGCCGGCGGACGAAGGCGGCGGCGTGGTCCCCGACGGTCCCGATCCCGCCGAAGAGGCGGCCGCACTAGCCGGTTCCGAGGTCGAGGTCGAGCTGCGGCCGCAGCGCAAGCTCCGGATCTGGCAGATCGCGCCGATCGTGGTCCTCGCGACCCTCGGCTCGCTGATGTTCGCGTTCCCGCTCGCCTTCGAGTTCGGCGACGGCGGCGCGGTGGTGGCCATGCTCGGCCTCCTGATCAGCTGCTGCGCGGCCGGCTGGGGCGTGATGGCCGCCCGTCGCGTCGGTCACACCTGGCCGGGTCTTCCTGTCCGAGGCTCCGGACACCGTCCGGACTGGCGGGTCGTCATCGCGTACACGGCGGTCGTCGGCGTGCTCGCCGTCCTGGCGGTCTGGCGGGTCGCCCGGCTGCGCTGACCAGCGCGTTACGGGTGCGCCGACCGCGGCCGGAGGCTGTGGGCGCCCACCCCGTACGATCGAGGGATGAGCATCGCCTTCCTCAAGGGTCACGGCACTCAGAACGACTTCGTGATCGTGCCCGACCCGGACAATGCCATCGAGCTCGGCCCGAACGCCGTCGCCGTGCTCTGCGACCGGCGTGCCGGACTCGGCGGCGACGGTCTGCTGCACGTGGTGCGCTCGGCCGCGCACCCCGAGGCCAAGCACATGGCCGGCGAGGCCGAGTGGTTCATGGACTACCGCAACGGTGACGGGTCCGTCGCCGAGATGTGCGGCAACGGCGTACGGGTCTTCGCCCACTATCTGCAGCGCGCCGGGCACGTGGAGGCCGGGGACGTCGCGGTCGCCACCCGTGGCGGCATCAAGCGTGTGCACATCGCCAAGGCCGCCGAAGGCGAAGAAGTGGCCATCACGGTCTCCATGGGCAAGGCCGCCTTCCCCGAGGAGCAGGCCACCGTCACCGTCGGCGAGCACAGCTGGCCCGCTCGCAACGTGAACATGGGCAACCCGCACGCCGTCGCCTTCGTCGACGACCTCGACCAGGCCGGCCATCTGTTCACGGCGCCGCTCACAGCGCCGGCCGGGGTCTACCCGGACGGTGTGAACGTGGAGTTCGTGGCCGACCGCGGCGAGCGCCATGTCGCCATGCGCGTGCACGAGCGCGGCGTCGGCGAGACCCGCTCCTGCGGTACGGGAGCGTGCGCGGTGGCCGTGGCCACGGCGCGGCGCGACGGGCTCGACCCGGCGGTGACCGGGGCCCCCGTCACGTACACGATCGATCTGCCCGGTGGACGCCTCGTGATCACCGAACGGGTCGACGGAGAAATCGAGATGACCGGCCCCGCGGTGATCGTCGCCGAGGGCGAGATCAGTTCCGAGTGGTTCGAAAACCTTGGCGCCTGAACCTTCGCTCGAATGGGTGATCCGTTTCACGCTGGGCGAGAGCCGGTGAACGGCGCGTGATGGGGTCGGTAGCATCAAGCACCGGCCCGGACGGCGCGGTTCATGTGTCAGCGGTTCATGCATCAGGGTCCGCACCATGGACGCGTCGCCCCGTTCACGAGGGTGCCGGTCGACGCAGCCGGAGGTGCACAGGATGAGTGCAGAGGCGACAGGCCCCGTAAGCCCGGGGGCGCCCCGCAAGCGTGTCCGGTCCCGGCTCGATCTGCGCCGCCTCGGGCGGGCCGCCATGCGCGGCTCCGCCTCGCGCGGCCGGCTGCCCGACGCCATCGGCCATGTGGTCGAGGCGCACCGCGCCCACTATCCCGACGCCGAGATCGACGCCCTGCGCCGCGCCTACGTCCTCGCCGAGTCCTCGCACCGCGGGCAGATGCGCAAGAGCGGTGAGCCGTACATCACCCATCCGCTCGCCGTCACGCTGATCCTCGCCCAACTCGGCGCGGAGACCACGACGTTGGTGGCCTCGCTGCTTCACGACACGGTCGAGGACACCGAGGTGACGCTCGATCAGGTGCGGGACGGGTTCGGCGACGAGGTCTGCTATCTCGTCGACGGCGTCACCAAGGTGGAGAAGATCGACTACGGCGCCGCCGCCGAGCCCGAGACCTTCCGCAAGATGCTCGTCGCGACCGGCAACGACGTGCGCGTGATGTCCATCAAGCTCGCCGACCGGCTGCACAACATGCGCACCCTCGGCGTGATGCGCCCCGAGAAGCAGGCCCGCATTGCCAAGGTGACGCGGGACGTCCTGATCCCGCTCGCCGAACGGCTCGGCGTCCAGGCCCTGAAGACCGAGCTCGAGGACCTGGTCTTCGCGATCCTGCACCCCGAGGAGTACGCGAGGACCAAGGCACTGATCGACGAGAACGAGCGCGGCCGCACCCCCCTGGCGGCCATCGCCGACGATGTGCGGAACGTGCTGCGCGAGGCCGATATCGAGGCCGAAGTCCTCATCAGGCCGCGGCACTTCGTCTCCGTGCACCGGGTCCGCATGAAACGCGGCGAGCTGCGCGGCGCCGATTTCGGGCGCCTGCTCGTGCTCGTGAACGAGGACGCCGACTGCTACGGCGTGCTCGGTGAGCTGCACACCTGTTTCACGCCGGTGGTCTCGGAGTTCAAGGACTTCATCGCCGTGCCCAAGTTCAACCTCTACCAGTCGCTGCACACCGCGGTCGTGGGCCGCGACGGCGGCGACGTGGCCGAAGTCCTCATCCGTACGCACCAGATGCACAAGGTCGCCGAGGCCGGCGTCGTCGCCCTCGGCAATCCGTACGCGCAGCCCGTGTCGGAGGAGCCCGCGCCCGACGGCGAGCGCGCCGACCCCACCCGGCCCGGCTGGCTCTCCCGGCTGCTCGACTGGCAGCAGGCGGCGCCCGATCCGGACACGTTCTGGTCCTCGCTGCGCGAAGAGCTCTCCCAGGACCGGGAGATCACCGTGTACCGCTCCGACGGCGGCACGCTCGGGCTGCCCGCGGGCGCGACCTGTGTGGACGCGGCCTACGCGCAGTACGGCGAGGGCGCGCACTTCTGTATCGGGGTCCGGGTCAACGACCGGCTCACCACGCTCAGTACGGCCCTGCGCGACGGCGACACCGTGCAGATCCTGCTCGCGCCCCGCGAGACCGGGTCCGGGCCCGATGTCGAGTGGCTGGACCACGCCCGTACACCGGCCGCCCGTATCGCGATCAAGAGCTGGTTCGCCGAGCACCCCGATCGCCGGGAAGCGCCCGAATCCGCCGAACCCAGGCCGGGCCTCACGGTCGCGGGCGCGCGGCACAGCGCGGCCAACGCGGTCGTCGATCTGCCCGGCGCCTCGGTCCGGCTCGCGGGGTGCTGTACACCGGTGCCGCCCGATGCCGTCACCGGGTTCGAGGTCCGCGGCAACGTGGTGACCGTGCACCGCGTCGGCTGTCCCGCGGTGGGCCGGATGGCCGGGCTCGGGCGCGGACCCGTCGGGGTGCGCTGGGTGGACTCGGCGTCGTGCCGCGTGACGCTCACCGCCGAGTCCTTCGGGCGCCCGCATCTGCTTGCCGACCTGACCGAGGCCATCGCGGTCGAGGGCGTCGCGATCGTCTCGGCGACGGTCGAACCGCCCACCGAGGGCCGCGTGCGCCATACGTACACGCTGCAACTCCCCGACGCCGCACGCCTTCCGGGCCTGATGCGGGCGATGCGCAAGGTCGCCGGCGTGTACGACGTGAGCCGGGCGCAGCACCGGGCGGCGGCGACCTCCTGAGGGTGCGGCACCGGGCGGGGGCGAACTTCGGGACTCTCAAGCAGCGGGCGTGACGAGCTCGTAGCAGCCCGGCGACGCCCTCGTAGCGGCCCGGCCGCGACCTCGTAGCTCTGCACGGGGGCCTCGTTCGGGTGGGTCACGCTCGCGCCGTCGACGCCGACGCAGCGCGCGCTGATAGCCGTAATCCATGCTGCTCAAGCCCCGTCTCAAGGCCGCGCTCCTGGCCGCCGCCTCGCTGTCCCTGCTCGCCGCGAGCGCGCCCTCGCCCGCCGCGCCGCTCGGCATCGGCGACCCGCTCTTCCCGCACCTGGGCAACCCCGGTTACGACGTCCAGGCGTACGACCTCTCGTTCAGCTACGGCGGCTCCAACCTGGATCCCCTCGACGCCGTCACGAAGATCGACGCGGTGGCCACCGACTCCCTCGACCGCGTCAACCTCGACTTCGCGCAGGGAGAGGTGCGTTCCGTCGAGGTCAACGGCGCCAAGGCGGCGTTCGCGAGCATGGGTGAGGATCTGATCGTCACGCCCGCCCGGAAGCTGCCCGCCGGCAGCCGGATGCGGATCACCGTGCACCACACCAGCAACCCGGTCCCCGACAAGGCGTACGAGGGCGGGTGGGTGCGCACCGGCGACGGGCTCGTCATGGCGAACCAGGCGGATGCGGCGCACCTGGTGTTCCCGTGCAACGACCACCCCTCCGACAAGGCCCAGTTCACCTTCCGGGTGACGGCGCCGCGCGAGTACACCGCCGTCACCAACGGGCTCGCCGCAGGGCGCGAACGGTCCGGGTCCGACACCACCTGGACGTACCGCACCGTGCACCCCATGGCGACCGAGCTCGCCCAGGTCGCCATCGGCCGCTCCACCGTCGTGCACCGCAAGGGCCCGCACGGACTCCCCGTGCGCGATGTGGTGCCCACCGAGGACCGGAAGCTCTTCGAGCGCTGGCTGCGCAAGACGCCCGACCAGATCGCATGGATGGAGCAGAAGGTCGGGCGCTACCCCTTCGAGGCGTACGGGGTGCTGATCGCCGATGCCGAGACGGGCTTCGAGCTCGAGACGCAGACCCTGTCGCTCTTCGAGCGCTCGCTGTTCACGCGGAGCGTGTTCCCCGAGTGGTACGTCGACTCGATCATGGTCCATGAGCTCGCCCACCAGTGGTTCGGCAACAGCGTCAGCCCGCGCACCTGGTCCGACCTGTGGCTGAACGAGGGGCACGCCTCCTGGTACGAGGCGCTCTACGCCGAAGAGAAGGCCGGGCAGCCGCTGGAGGACCGGATGCGCGACGCGTACCGGCAGTCCGACTCGTGGCGCGCGATGGGCGGACCGCCGGCCGCGCCGAAGCGGCCCTCGCACGGCCAGAAGATCAGCATCTTCCGCCCGGTCGTCTACGACGGCAGCGCGCTCGTCCTGTACGCGCTGCGCCAGGAGATCGGCGCGAAGGCCTTCGACCGCCTGCAGCGCGCCTGGGTCGCGTCCTTCGCGGACGGGGTGGCCACGACCACGGACTTCGTGCACCTCGCGTCCAGGGTCGCCGGAAAGGACCTCTCCGGGTTCTTCCAGGGATGGCTGTACGGGGAGAAGACGCCGGTCATGCAGGGGAAGCCGCAGTGGAAGGCGGATCCGGTGGACTAGGGAACCTGCGGAGCAGCCCCCGTCCCGGGACTGGAACCCGCCCGGGACGGGGAAAAGCCGGATGACGAGACGTCCCGTGCCGTGCGACCATCGATGCCGTCGACGTCGCGCGGCGGCCCCGGGAATCCTGGGGCACCGGAAGTCGTTGACCCAAGCGTGGGAGCCGTACGCATCTCAGGCCCCGCATCCATATCGACGTAAAGGATCCACTTGACCTTCTCTTCCCCTTCCCAGGACGCGCAGGACCCGCAGGACCAGACCACCCACCTCGCGCCGAGCCTCCCCGAAGGACTTCGGGCCGAAGCCCTGATGGAAGAGGACGTCGCCTGGAGCCAGGAGATCGACTCCGCGCGGGACGGTGCGCAGTACGACCGTTCCGAGCGAGCCTCCCTGCGTCGCGTGGCGGGTCTGTCCACCGAGCTCGAGGACGTCACCGAGGTCGAGTACCGCCAGCTCCGTCTGGAGCGTGTGGTCCTCGTCGGTGTCTGGACCGACGGCACCCTGCAGGACGCGGAGAACTCCCTCGCGGAGCTCGCCGCCCTCGCCGAGACGGCCGGTTCCCAGGTGCTCGACGGTGTGTTCCAGCGCCGCGACAAGCCGGACCCGGCGACCTACATCGGCTCCGGCAAGGCCCTGGAGCTGCGCGACATCGTCGTGGAGACCGGAGCCGACACCGTGGTCTGCGACGGTGAGCTCAGCCCCGGCCAGCTCATCCATCTCGAGGACGTCGTCAAGGTCAAGGTGGTCGACCGGACCGCCCTGATCCTCGACATCTTCGCCCAGCACGCCAAGTCCCGAGAGGGCAAGGCGCAGGTCGCGCTCGCGCAGATGCAGTACATGCTGCCTCGCCTGCGCGGTTGGGGTCAGTCGCTCTCCCGTCAGATGGGTGGCGGCGGCGGTGGCGGGATGGCCACCCGAGGCCCCGGTGAGACCAAGATCGAAACGGACCGGCGACGGATCCGCGAGAAGATGGCGAAGATGCGCCGTGAGATCGCGGAGATGAAGACGGGCCGCGACATCAAGCGCCAGGAGCGCAAGCGCCACAAGGTGCCGTCGGTGGCCATCGCCGGCTACACCAACGCGGGCAAGTCCTCGCTGCTCAACCGCCTCACGGGCGCGGGCGTGCTGGTGGAGAACGCGCTGTTCGCCACCCTCGACCCGACCGTCCGCAAGGCGGAGACGCCGAGCGGCCGGGTCTACACGCTCGCCGACACCGTCGGGTTCGTACGGCATCTGCCGCACCACCTCGTCGAGGCGTTCCGCTCCACGATGGAGGAGGTCGGCGAGTCCGATCTGATCCTGCACGTGGTCGACGGTTCGCACCCGGCGCCGGAGGAGCAGCTCGCCGCCGTACGCGAGGTGATCCGGGATGTCGGCGCCACCGACGTCCGGGAGATCGTGGTGATCAACAAGGCGGACGCGGCGGACCCGGTCGTCCTGCAGCGGCTGCTGGCCAACGAGCGGTACGCGCTGGCCGTCTCGGCCCGTACGGGCGAGGGCATCGACAAGCTGCTCGCGCTCATCGACGCCGAACTGCCGCGCCCCTCGGTCGAGATCGAGGCGCTCGTGCCGTACACGCAGGGCGCGCTCATCGCCCGCGCGCACGCCGAGGGCGAGGTCCTCTCCGAGGAGCACACGGGCGAGGGCACGCTGCTCAAGGCGCTGGTGCACGAGGAGTTGGCGGCCGAGCTGTCGACGTTCGTGCCGGCCAAGCGCTGACCACCGGTCCACGCAGAAGGGGCTAGCTCCCCCCCCCCGCGCGGGGCGCGCGGGGGGCCGCGGGGACACCGG
>NZ_JAEIMH010000005.1:183417-188105 GCF_016464295.1 Streptomyces sp. N35
GCCGCCCGCGCGGCGCCCCCCCCGCGGGGGGGGGGGGCCGCCCCCCTTCTGTGCTGCCGGGACCTACTTGTCGCCGTACTTCTCACTCATCTGCAGGAACAACTGCTCGGCGCCCTGGCCGAGTTGCGGTCCCGCGAGCCAGCCCGCGCTGCCGGCCGGGCCGATCGAGGTGTTCGAGACCAGGTACGTCTTCTTGTCCGGCTTGACGTGGAACCAGCCGCCGCCGGAGGAACCGGCCGTCATGGTGCAGCCGATCCGGAACATCGTCGGCGCCGACTGCGTCAGCGACAGGCGTACCGGCTTGTCCAGGCACTTGAACATCTGCACACCGTTGAACGGCGGCGCCTGCGGGTAACCCCAGGCGCCCATCGTGCCGATCTCGGTCGCGGAGGGCGCGTCGAAGTCGACCGGCAGCGCCGTGCCGATCGTCTCCTCAAGGGACTTTCCGCCCTGCTCGGGCTGCACGTGCAGCACCGCGTAGTCGTATTCGTACGAGGCGCCGGCCGTCGCCGCCGTGGTGCCGTCGATCCACTCACCGGAGGTCGAGACCCAGTCGGCCCAGAACTGGCCGTACGGGGCGATGTCCTGAGCGCCCGCGTTCTGCAGCTGCTCCGGGGACTTGCCGTCCTTGTTGTACGCGGGGATGAACGCGATGTTCCGGTACCAGCCGCCCTCGGCGCCGGCGTGCACACAGTGGCCCGCGGTCCACACCAGGTTGGACTTGCCCGGGTTGTTGGGGTCCTTCACCACCGTGCCGGAGCAGACCGCCGCGCCCTCAGGGGTGTCGAAGAAGATCTTCCCCACGGGAGCCGCGTGCTTCCAGTACGGCTTGCCCTCCTCCTCGGCCTCGACCGCCGCCGGCTCCGGGTCGGTCACGCCCGCGTCGCCGGCGGAGGCGGCCTTGGTGTCGATCGTCTGGACCGGATCCTTGGCGTCCTCCATGCGCTCAGGCTTCCAGAGGTCCTTGATGACCGGGTTGACGAAGTCCTCGGCCTCGCGCAGCCACTGGTCCTTGTCCCAGTCCTTCCAGCCGCCCTTCTTCCACTCGTCCAGATCGATGCCGTGCTTCTTGAGCCGGTCGGTCAGGTCGGCGGGAATCTCCGGCAGGTCGTCCGAGCCCGTGTCCGCGCCCTGCGACGTGGACGGCTTGTCGGCCGCCTTCGGGTCGTCCTCGCCGCCGCAGGCGGTGAGCGCGAGCGCCGAGACAAGGCCTATCGCGGCCAGGCGCACGGCGGTTGGTCTGATGGAACGCATGGTGGTGTGACCCCCGTTGAGATGCGAACGTCTGTCATGGATGCGTCAGAACGTGACGCTGATGCGCCCGCCTCCGGGCACGAGAACCCACTATGCACGGTGAGTTGTGGGTGCAAGGCGGCGGGTGGGTGAAGATATCGGCAGGGCGCGTTCCGTCCTGGTACGGGGGAACGCGCCCCGCGTCAGGGCCTCAGCCCGCGAACTTCTCACTCACCGCGTCGTAGATCCCCTTGGCCTCCTCGCCGAGCCGCGGACCGGCGAGCCAGCCCGCCGTCACCGGGCCGATCGAGGTGTTGGAGACAAGCGCGGGCTTGCCGTCGGCGCCCTCGGCGACCCAGCCACCGCCGGACGAACCGCCGGTCATGGTGCAGCCGATGCGGTACATCGTCGGGTCCTCGGCGGTCAGCGAGAGCCGGCCCGGCTTGTCGGCGCAGGCCAGCTGGCGCTGGCCGTCATAGGGCGGAGCCGCCGGGTAGCCGGTCGCGGTGATCGACTCGATGCTGGACACGGCCGGTGCCTTGAACTCCACCGGGAGCGCGCCGCCCACCGTCTCCTCGAGGGACTTGCCGTTGTCGTTCTCCGGCTTCACATGCAGCACGGCGAAGTCGTACGGAGCGCCGGCGCCGCCCGTCGGGCCGCCGGTCTCGATCCACTGCTGCGAGGTCTGCGCCCAGTCGGCCCAGTAGAGGCCGTGCGGAGCCATCTCCTCCTTGGGCGCGCCCTCGAGCTCGGCGGCCGACTTGCCCTCGTTGTTGTACGAGGGGACGAACATGATGTTGCGGTACCAGCCGCCCTCCTTGCCCGCGTGCACACAGTGGCCCGCGGTCCACACCATGTTGGACTTGCCGGGGTTGGCCGGGTCCGAGACGACCGTCGCCGAACAGACCATGGAGCCCTCGGGACCGTCGAAGAAGAGCTTGCCGGTGGCCGGGGAGGCGTCCGTGTAGGGCGTGTTCAGGGCCGCGGCCTCGACCGGCGCCGGGGTCGGGTCGGTCTTGCCCTGGTCACCGGAGATGTCGTCCTCGACCGGCTTCGCGGGCTGCTTGTCCGCGTCGCGCATCCGGTCCTCGTCCCACAGATCATCGATGATCGGGTTGATGAAGTCCCCGGCCTCGCGCAGCCACTGGTCCTTGTCCCAGTCCTTCCAGGCCCCGTCCTTCCACTGATCGAGATCGATCCCGTGCTCCTTGAGCCGGTCCTTGAGACCGTCGGGGATCTGGATGCTGTCGTCGGTGGCGGTCGAAGGCGGCTTGTTCGCCGCGTCGTTGCCGCCGTCGCCGTTGCAGGCGGTGGCCGTGAGCGCGAGGGCCGCGCAGAGTGCGAGCGCGGAGAGGGGAGTGCTGCGACGGCGTGCCGTGGTGCTGCCCGCGCCCCTCCTCGCGCGTACGGCGTGCAGCGGGCGTATGGGTCGCATATCCGGATCTCCCCCTGGTCGGGCTGTTCTGGCTGTTCTTCTGGCTGTTCCGGCTGTCGATGTCGGCGCCGGCGCCGGTGTCGGAGCCGGCAACGATGCCGGTCTCGTCTCTCGGATCGGGCGGCAACCACCCTATGCCGGTGCCATTGGGGACTTCCGACGGATCGGCAACGGTTCCGTCACGGCAAGGATCTTCCGTACGCCCGTGATCCCCCGGTCCCCTCGTCGTTGGTACGTACGGGGGATGCGTGAACAGCGTTCAACTCCCCTTATGTCCGCGGATATCGACGCCGTGCCGCCGGTTCGTCCGGCTCGTACGACGGCCGGTCCGCGTCCGCACACCGCCGCACCAGGGGAGGACCGAACGCCGTGGCCGTGACCGAGCCGACGGTGAGCGCCGACGCGCCGCCGTGGAGGGACGGGGGAGGGGTGCCCCTTGTGCGGCAGGGCTCCTTCGGTGAGGGAGCCGCGGCCCATGGGGCGGAGGGGATTCTGCGGCGGCAGTCGTCGCGGGAGTCGTCGGCGCGCACCTATGCGCGGTCCCTGCCGATCGTTCCCGTACGGGCCCGTGGGCTGACCATCGAGGGCGCGGACGGGCGGCGGTATCTCGACTGCCTTTCCGGGGCGGGGACGTTGGCGCTCGGGCACAACCATCCGGTGGTGCTCGAAGCGATCCGCGAAGTGCTCGACTCCGGTGCGCCGCTGCACGTCCTCGACCTCGCCACACCCGTCAAGGACGCCTTCACCACCGAGCTGTTCGCCACGCTGCCGAAGGAACTGGCCGACCGGGGGCGGGTGCAGTTCTGCGGCCCCGCCGGGACGGACGCGGTCGAGGCCGCGCTGAAACTGGTGCGTACGGCGACGGGGCGCAGCGGGATGCTCGCGTTCACGGGGGCGTATCACGGGATGACCGCGGGCGCCCTGGAGGCCTCGGGCGGTGCCCAGGACGTACGGGTCACCAGGCTGCCGTTCCCGCAGGACTACCGCTGTCCGTACGGGGTGGGCGGCGAGCGGGGCGCCGAACTCGCCGCGCACTGGACCGAGTCGCTGCTCGACGACCCCAAGTCCGGGGTGCCGCTGCCGGCCGGAATGATCGTGGAACCCGTGCAGGGGGAGGGCGGGGTGCTGCCCGCGCCGGACGGCTGGCTGCGGCGCATGCGGGCGCTGACCGCCGAGCGGGGGATTCCGCTGATCGCCGACGAGGTGCAGACGGGCGTCGGGCGCACGGGGGCGTTCTGGGGTGTGGAGCACAGCGGGGTGGTGCCCGATGTGATGGTGCTCTCCAAGGCCATCGGCGGCAGCCTTCCGCTGGCGGTGCTCGTCTACCGCGACGACCTCGACGTGTGGGAGCCCGGTGCCCACGCGGGCACCTTCCGCGGCAATCAACTCGCCATGGCCGCGGGCGCGGCGACGCTCGCATACGTCCGCGAGAACCAGCTCGCCGCTCGTGCGGAGGTGCTGGGGGCGCGGATGCTGGCGCAATTGGGGGAGTTGGCGGGGGCGTATGGGTGTGTGGGGGATGTGCGGGGGCGGGGGGGGGGGGGGGGGGGGGGGGGGGGGGGGGGGGGGGGGGGGGGGGGGTGGGGGGAGGGGGGGGGGGGGGGGGGGGCGGGAGTTGTCGAGGGTGTGGGTGATGTGCCCCGCGCACGGACGGGGTCGGTGGGTGGACCTCGGACGGGGCCCGGGACGGGGTTGGCGGGTGGGCCCGGTACGTGGGCTGGTGGGTCGTCGGTAGGCGGGCCTGGTACGTGGCCTGGTGAGGGGTCGGTAGCTGGGCCCGGTACGTGGCCTGGTGTGCGGGGGGTTGAGAGGGCCGGTGTGGGGTCGGCCGGGCGTATCCGAGGCTTCGGCGAGGGGCAGGGTGCTGCCCCGCGGCCGCTGCCGGCCGCGCCGGAGATCGCGGCGGCTGTGCAGCGGGCCTGCCTGGACCGGGGGCTGATCGTCGAACTCGGCGGGCGCCCCCCCCGCGGCGTCCGCCCTCTGCCCCCCCCCCCCCCCCCCCGCGCGCCGGCCCCCGGGG
>NZ_JAEIMH010000005.1:188115-193437 GCF_016464295.1 Streptomyces sp. N35
GGCGGCGCAGCGGCCCAGCCGGGCCGGGGGGCGGCCCGCCGCACCCCCCCCCCGCCACTCCAGCGTCGTCCGCCTTCTGCCCCCGCCCACCCTCACGGACGAGCAGGCCACGGCGGTCCTCGACCGCCTTACGGACGCGGTGAGTTCGGTGTGCGAGGGGCGCCGGGGTGCGCCCGGGCGGGCTGGGGCGTCACGAGGGGAGCTGGGCGCCGGCGCTGCGGATGGCTCGGGGACCGGTCCTGTGACGGATCGGTCCGGCGCGGGGGGCGCGGATGGCGCGCAGGGCCCGCGTGGCGCGCATGCCTCGTATGGCCCGCATGTCGCGCATGGCGCGTCCCGGGACGCCGCTGTTCGGACCGAGGCCGAGGGAGACCCTGAGCCCGAGGTGGACGCGGGCCCGGCGCCATCGGCCGGCGAGGACGTCGGACGATGACGCGCGTGGCCGGGAGCAGCCGGTTGACCGGGTCGGAGGACCTGCGGGCACCCCGAGTGGAGGACCGGGCGGGGCCAGGGGACCGGCCTGCCGTACGGGTGCCGGGCGACGGCCAGGGGCACGACGGGGCTCGGCCGGGGCGGCCAGGTGACTGGCGGGGGCTCGATGGGGGTGCTCGGCCGGGGGAAGGGGCGGGGCCGGTGCCGGTGCCGGTGCTGGGGTCGGGGTCGGGGTCGGGGTCGGCGCCAGGCAATGGGCAGCTGCCGGAGTCGGGGAGTCGGCAGGTGCCCGTGGCGGGGAGGCCGCAGGTGCCTGCTGCGGAGGATCCGGGCGGGTTGGAGGCCGGGGAGCGGCCCGTGCAAGGTCCGGGCGCCGGGCACGTGGCCGAGTCGGGGGACCGGCAGCTGCCCGAGTCGGGGAGGCCACAGGTGCCTGCTGCGGAGGGTCCGGGCGGGTTGGAGGCCCGGGCGCGGCCCGTGCAGGGGCCGGGCGGCCAGCCGGCGGCTGTGGCCGGTGACCTGAGGGTGACCGATGTGGAGGACCGGCCGGCGCATCGTGTGGGAGATGCGCTGACCCGTACGTGGAGAGACCGGCTGACGAGCCGTTACAACAAGCTTCTACAACCGCACAAGGAAACCCTCGTGAACCGCACACCCTCACCAGACGGCCGCCCGCACACCCCCGAGCGGGGGGAGAGCGCCACGCCCGGCGCGCTCACGGCAGACCCGGGGTCCCTGCCGCGGCAGAAGAACGGCGAGGCGGGCGGCCCCGGGCAGCCGGCCGGAACAACCGACCCGTCGGGCACGTCACCGTCCGTGACGACTGACCCGTCGGGCACGCCATCGCCCGTGACGACTGACCCGTCGGGCACGCCACCCGCCGTGACGACCGACCCGACGAGCACCCCACCGTCCGTGACGACCGACCCGACGAGCACCCCACCGTCCGTGACGACCGACTCGACGAGCACGCCGCGATCTGCCGGTGAGCCGGCGTCGGCCTCCGCGCCCCCAGAAGCTGTCCACCGGGGACCGGCCGGCGTCTCCGATGCCGAACGCCCGGGTGCGCGCAGGCCCGATGTGCGTACCGCCGAACTCCCCGAGTTCGCCGACCTGTTGGAACACCCGGACCCGAGCGCCGCGGCCAATGCGGCAGGCGTGGAGAACCTGCTCCGTTGCTGGATCCGCGAGCGTGACCTCACACCGGAGGCCGGCGGCGACGTCTTACGGATCGACCTGCCCGCGAGCGGCCTGGCCCTGCTCGCCCCCGTGCACTACTGGTCCCCCACCGGCTGGCACCGCCTCGGTCCGCCTGTCTTCGCGGCCGCCCCCACCGGCGCCCCACCGGTCGACGCCGTCACGGTGGCGGCTCTCCTGGGCCGGGAGACGGCGACGGCCGCGGAGGAGGAGCCCGCCACCGGTGCGCAGCCCGAGCCCGGAACTGCCCTCGCCTGGCCCGCAGTCGGCGACGGCAGCGACCTGGTCGGCCGCGTCGCCGACTCGGTCCGCCGCACGACGGAGTTCCTCACCCTCCGCCGCCGAGCCACTTCCACCTCCACTTCCACCTCCACCTCCACCCCGACGCCGACCCTCGCAGCCCGGGGAACCGCCCACGCGGACCCACTCCCCGCAGCAGCGGGCGCCGGTCACCCGGCTCCGACCTCTGCGGCCTCAGGAACCGCCCACGCGGACCCACTCCCCGCAGCAACGGGCACCGGGCACCCGGCTCCGACCTCCGCGGCCCCAGGAACCGCCAGGCCGACTCCGCTCGCCGCGGCCCCCGCCGCCGAACACTCAAGTCGGCCCCCCGAGGCCCCAGGCACCGCCAGCTCGGCCCCGCTCTCCACCGCCCCCAGCACCGCCCACCCGACCCCGCTGCCCGCAGCCCCCAGCGCCCCCCACCCGGCCGAGGTCCACGCAGCCACGGACGCCACCGACCCCGGATCCGAACTCTCCGCCCACCCCGGACCCACCGTCTCCGCGCCACCCCGACCCCGCACCCCCGCGTACCTCGCCTCCTCAACCCCCTTGTCCCCCCGCAGCCCCGAATGCAGCCCTGAACGCAGCCCCGACCTCTTCCTCGCGGCCGAACAATCACTCGTCCTCGGTCACCCCCTGCACCCCACCCCCAAGAGTCGTGAAGGGCTGTCCGACGCAGAGGCGGAGCGGTACTCGCCGGAGTCGTACGGGGCGTTCGCGCTGCACTGGATGGCTGTCGCACCTTCGGTGCTCGCCGCCGACTCGGCCTGGACCGAGCGAGGCCGCCCCGTCACCGCGGAGCAGCTCACCTCGCGCCTCGCCGGTCCGGCGGCCGACAAGGCGCTGTCCGTGCGCGCCGCCGAACTGCCCGACGGTTACGCCCTGTTGCCCCTCCACCCGTGGCAGGCGAGCGACCTGGCCCACCGGCCAGAGGTCGCCGAGCTCTTGGACCGCGGCCTGATCAGGGACCTCGGCCCGCTCGGTGACGACTGGTACCCCACCTCCTCCGTCCGTACGGTCTACCGGTCGGGCGCCGCCGCCATGCTGAAGCTCTCCCTCGGCCTGCGCATCACCAACTCCCGTCGCGAGAACCTGCACAAAGAACTCCACCGAGGCGTGGAGGTCCACCGTCTGCTGCGCTCCGGCCTGTCCGCCGAGTGGAAGTCGGCGCACCCCGGGTTCGACATCGTCCGCGACCCCGCCTGGCTGGCGGTGCTGGACACGGACGGCGCCCCCGTCACTGGCCTGGACACCGTCATCCGCAACAACCCCTTCACTCCCGGCGACGACGTGACCTGCATCGCGGGCCTGGTCTCCCCACGCCCGGTGCGAGCAGCCGGCACAGCAGGCCACCGAACGGCCACCGGCCACACCGCCGCGCCCATGCGCTCCCGGCTCGCCGAGCTCGTCGGCGCGCTCGCCGCACGCACCGGACGTCCCCGCGGAGCCGTGGCCGCCGAGTGGTTCCTGCGCTACCTCGAACAGGTCGTACGCCCCGTCCTCTGGCTCGACGGAGAAGCGGGCGTCGCGCTCGAAGCCCATCAGCAGAACACCCTCGTCGTCCTCGACCCCGACGGCTGGCCCGTCGGCGGCCGCCACCGGGGCAACCCGGGCTACTACCTCCCCCCGTCCCGCCCTACCGCACTCGGCCAGCCCCCCCCCCGCATCGGCGTGCACAGCGACACCTTCGTCGCCGACGCGGTCACCGACGAGCGCTTCGCCTACTACCTCGGCATCAACAACGTCCTGGGTCTCATCGGCGCCTTCGGCTCGCAGCGGCTCGCCGACGAACGGCTGCTGCTCGCCGCCTTCCGCCGTTTCCTGGCCGAATGCGCCTCCGGCACCGGCAAGCTGCGCAGCCCGCTGCCGGCCCAGCTGCTCGAGACCCCGGTGCTGCGCTGCAAGGCCAATCTGCTGACCCGGCTGCACGGCCTCGACGAACTCGTCGGCCCCGTGGACACCCAGTCCGTCTACGTCACCATCCCCAACCCCCTCCACATCCCCCGTACATGACCATCCGCCCGTGAGAGGAGCGTCGCCGTGCCGCCCACCGACGCGAGCACCAACCCCCAGCCTTCCGCCACCGGTACCGACACCCGGAACACCTCCGAGGACACCCTCGACCTCCGCCTGCCCGACGAGCTCCTCGCCCTGATCGCGGGCGAGACGGACGACGAGGACACGGCACCGCAGCCGAGCCCCGCGCGGGCGGACACGGACGTCCACGACCGGACGGCCGACACCGGGGCAACAGGGCAGCAGCACACCGCGATGCGCCCCCGGCCCACCGACCCCGCGCACGGCATCCCTCCCCTCGAAGACCTGCTCGACGGCGTCTCCGGCTGGGGACCCGCATCCACGCCCGTCGGCGTGTTCCAGCTGGTCCCGGTACGGATCGAGCGTGACCTCACCCTGATCAGCCGCTGGATGAACGACCCTGCCGTGGCCGCGTTCTGGGAGCTCGACGGAGACGAATCCGTCACCGCCGACCATCTGCGCCGCCAACTCGACGGTGACGGCCGCAGTGTGCCCTGCGTCGGGCTGCTCGACGGCACGCCGATGAGCTACTGGGAGATCTACCGGGCCGACCTGGACCCGCTCGCCCGGCACTATCCGGCGCGCCCGCACGACACCGGAATCCATCTGCTCATCGGAGGTGTCGCGGACCGCGGCCGGGGCGTGGGCACGTCCCTGCTGCGCGCCGTCGCCGACCTCGTGCTCGACCGAAGGCCCGCGTGCACCCGCGTAGTGGCGGAACCCGACCTGCGCAACACCCCTTCTGTGTCAGCCTTTTTGAGCGCAGGCTTCCGCCTCGGTGCCGAGGTGGAGCTTCCCGGTAAACGCGCCGCGCTCATGGTCCGCGACCGCGCGCTGCGCGCCCAGCTCTGACCCTCACCGCCCTCACCTCACGTACCACTCCTGAGCCGCCCCGCCCCCGACTGACCACGTGCAGCACACCCTTCTCGACCCCAGACATCGCGCCCCGACCGGCCGGATCCCCACCGGCCTTCGCTGGATTTCACTACTGGTACACCGCTCGGGCCGGACAGGTTCCGCATCCGGGCCCACGAATTTCCGGCGCCGACGACCCGCCTCGCGCCAACCCGCACAAAGCCCCACCCAGGCCCGCACCCCGCTTGATTCCGGAGACCCCGTGCACAATTCCGCCGACGCCCCCGATTCGGCAGAGCGCCCCACGCTCTACGATCCGCCGGAACTCAACCGGGCGACATGGCACCTGGCCGGCCGCCGCCTCCTGGCCAAGATGCTGGGCGAGTTCGCCCACGAAGAGATCATCCAGCCGACCCCCGCACCCACCGCCGGACCAGCCACACCCACCTCACCCGCACCCTCCACCCCGCCCGCACCCCCCACCTGACCCCGCACCCACCACCGCTACACGAGCCCCGT
>NZ_JAEIMH010000050.1:0-64211 GCF_016464295.1 Streptomyces sp. N35
CACTTGCGCCCCTTTCGGGGCGCCGGCGCGCTGCTTCGCAGCCCGCCCCAGGGCGTATGGCCCTGGCGGCTCCGCCGCTGCGGGCGCAGAGAATGCTCGGATCGATCCTCTCCCCTTATAGGGGTGGAGGCAGAATCCGTGCACCCCCTCCGGGGCTGCTATTTGTGCAGGTCATAGGCGGTTCCTGGGGTAGAAGGAGTTAGGTGCAGGTTTCGTGCACCCCTGCCTGAGCTAGGAATTTGAGGGTGCACGGACACTGCCAGTAGGCCCTGAAGGTAAGGGCCTTGAAGCTGAGTGGAGGGTTACAAGCAGAAGCCGTGCACCCTCTTATCCACACAGACGCTACTCCCCACAGACACCCCGTACACCCGATTCGGCACTACCCACACCCCCAGCCCTCCGGGCCGGGGGTTGTCACACATGGTTACGAGGGCAGGGCCTTGATCAGCGATCAAGGAACACGGCCCGACAAACACGCTCCGTAACAAGCGTGAGAAGAACACGGCGAAACCAAGAGAGCACAACACGGAGCAACAGACACCGCACAAGCCTGAAGAAATACCGATAATGACCCCGGCGCAGGACTGGTCATCCACCCAACGCGCCCCTCCGGGGCGGCAGAGATGCCCCACCACCCCGGAGGACCCAACAGACAGCGAACTGCGCCAAGCAAGCGGGACACACCACCAACTCACCCCCACCACACCCCACTTCCCGCAGCCAGGCACCGATACTGAACCCAGCGCGGAAGCCATCTCCTGCGGACGCGCAACCCCTCCGGGGCGGCAGGACATCCACGCCGTCGACCTACCGCCCCGGAACCCCACCTACAGCAAGGCGCAGCCGAGAGCCGGCATCGGAACAAGACTCGATGCCCACCGGAATCCCCGCGTAACGAATCGCCACAGACAGCGTTAAACCGGCGAGCAGTACCCGGGGTGCTCGCCCCCGGACACAACCGAGCACCCCGGACGCTCCCCCAGAAACAGCTAGTACAACCCACCTGCTTACTCGCATGGGCACAGGCCGTACCAGCACCCCAGGGGGCACCGCAGACACCAGGCACACGCGTGAGCAAGCGCCACGCGGATACGCCAACCAGGCACAACCCGAACGCAACCCCCCGCCACCGCACAGCACTTCCGGCAGCGACACAGATACTGACAACGCGCGGAAGCCATCTCCTGCGGACGCGCAGCCCCCTCCGGGGCGGCAGGACTTCCACGTCGGCCAGCCGCCCCGGAACCCCGACTACGCGGCACGGGACAGAGGGCACCCTCGGCGGGCGGCAAAGGTTCGGCCGGTGCGGGCCACACCAGGCCGACGGCACCACCAGGGGGAGCATCTCCACCTGCCTCGGGACAACGGTCAGCTGCGTTCTTCATCGCGGGGCGCTCGGCGACGACCCGGAGATCCGCAGCGAGTGGGAGCGGATCGCAGCCGCTCACACCGCAGGCCAGCCGTATGGAGACCGCAACTGCGAAGCGTGCTTCAACGCCGCTATCGTCTGCGGCAGGCCGCGAGCGAGACGAAGGAGCAGCGAGTGAAGGTTGCCGTACGCCTCAGCGCGCACCGTACCGCCCGTCGGGTCGGCGCTCAGGAGGCCCGCCGGCTCGCCGAGGCGCTCACCCAGCTCAACATCCCCGGGCAGGTGCCAGAGGCGGTCGGTCACGCCTTCACGCACCCCTCATGGCGCTACCAACTGGTGTACTGCGCCGCAACGGTGATCCGGGAGTGCGCAGCCGCCCACCAGCACCACCTCGACACCAGCGGTGTCGCTGGTGACAGCCTGGACGGTGTCCGTGAAACGGCCCGCCCCGCCCTGGCCGCCCTCCACCACGTCCACTGGATGCGCGGGTCCATCTCCCGCCGCAGCCACCGCAACGCCCGCGTCCGCGCCCACAGGGGCCGGGTCATGAACCGCATGGAATGGGCCGGCCGCTCCCTGGACGCCGCCCCCGCGGCCAACCTGCCCCCGTACGCACACCGCTGGCTCACCATCGCCGACCGGTACATGACCTGCACTATCGGCCGGCTCCTCGACGACGTCGCCCCCTCCACCGCCCGGACATAACCGGCAGGCCCTCGGCGAGGAGCTGGCCGAGAACAGCTCGACGCCGGGGACGCGTACGACAACACCGGGCGTGCAGCTCAACGGCGACGGTACCGGTGCCGAACACCACCGAACGATCACGGACAACCCCGTACGCCGAACACTGGCGAACACCACCGGACAAGCCATCCCTGCCAGCGACGCACAGCACCTCCACAAAGGGCGGAGGGCGCCTTCAACGCCTGGTGGGGCTGCTCCCATCAGGGAGCATCGACATCACCTCGCGCACGCGGTCAGCGGGGCGCGCAGCCCCCAGCTGGGCAGATCGCCCGTTCAGTGGGCCGTTGCCAGGCGAGGTTCCTTCGGTAGAAAGAAGGGCAGGAACGCGATCTTGATCTCGCGGCTTGTGTCACCGTTCGTGTGGAACACGAAGTCGTGCCGCTCCTCCGTCGAGTGCCGGCCTTCACGCTTGTAGTTCGGATGCTCCTGAAACTTCGCGATCGCCTTGAGCATGACATCTCCTGGGGCACCCGACCGGATGAACAACAGCAGGGCAGCCTTGGTATCCCGCCAGGTCAAATAACCGAGCAGTTGATCAAGAGTGTCCGTGATCGTCTTCGGCCCCTTCCAGATCTTGCACTCACCAATGAAGATGTGGCGGTCCTCGACCCGGATGAGGATGTCCGTCTTGCCGGAGTTGTTAAAGACCTCGCCAGCAGCTTGGCCCTCAAAGTGGCTGTTCAGCCCAATGAGGAGGAGGTTCCGGATCTCCTCCTCCCCCATCTTCGCGCTCGTGCCCGGAGCCCGCTCCAGGGCATTGCGCTGGTTCCGCAGCACTTCCAGGGCCGCTTCATAGTGCGCTTCAGCCAGGGCCGGCTCAGGCTGAAACGGCTTGGCTGGGAACACTGTCTTCTGGGGAACAATCCTCTTACGGTTGATCGGGACGCTGTACGTTTCAGCATCAGGGCGCTCCCTCACGGGGAAGCCAAGGGCTCCCTGGATGTTCCGGTTGGCCAGCAAACGAGCCTTGCGGGCCTGAACCTCACTGGCGATCCTCTGCTTGGCAGGCGCGTTGTAGGCCCTGACCTGCTTAGCACTCGAGTCGGTCCATCGCTCAATCTCGTCGAGCTGGCCATCCAGACCCTGCCGGATCTGCTGCGCATCGCTGTTGAGCGGACCCATCCACTCGAACGTCAACTCATTCCCACTAACCGCGCCGACCGGCGGGCTGCCGAAAGTGAAGCTGCTCGGCCGGAGGTTAAACAGCTGCGGGTCTCCTGCGAACGGGACCGAGACCGACACGACGGTTTGAGGGACTCGCGCATCATCACCGAACTGCCGGAGGACCGTGAAGCCCCCCTCGACCGAGTTCAACAAGATCCCCGCGCGGTCAAGGACAACGGGTTCAACCAGGAACTCCTGCTCCAGCCGCTCGCAGACGTCCCCTTCCGGTGAGGACAGCAAGCTGTCCTCATTCCAACGGGCCACTGCATCCACGATCTTCTGCCGGTTGTGTTCCAGGGAGTGCGCAAGGTCGCCGCCACTGAAAAGGGGTTTGAATCGGGCCATCGCATCAGTGTGCCGGGTAGCACTGACAGCAACCCCGAACATCCTCCAGGTGTCGACGTGCACTCCGTACGACCCCCAGGACCCCGAGCAACAGCCGGGGACTGAGTGAGGCCCTCCCCAGATGCACGCCGACTTCGATAGCGCCAGGATTGGTGTGGCGGATGGCAGGCGGTTGCAAGACCGCTGCTGCTTCGCCTGACGGGAGTCAGAGAGCATCCGGAAAACGACGAGTAGCGGTCGCCCGACCCGCGCACGGGGCCAAGCAGATCCGGACCCCTGACGCGTCAGGCTTTGAGCGCGGCGACCTGACGGGCCCGGCCAGTGAGTTCCCGCACCGGGCGGGCACTCGCGTACGGGCGCAGGCGAGTTCGCGTGGTCTGGACCAGTGGGGCGCCGAGTTCTTCCAGCCGATATGACCCCAGACTCCCTGAGGACCAGACTCATGGAGGCAGCGATGACGCATGTGACCCCGTGGCAGCAGCGGCTGGCCGCCGGCCTCATCCCTCCAAGCAGGCGATCTACCGGGCGCGCTGCCATGGTCGGATCCGCCCGACGTGTTGGACTTCGTGGTGCGCCGCCATGGTGGCCGGGGAGAGCCCGGCACACCCATTGGTTCGGATGGGGCATGAAACAGCGGCGCGCTATTCACCCACTGCCACAGTCGCAGCCTGTACGGACGTCATTGCGCTGCAGGGCGACAGGTCCAGACCACTCATAGACTCGGGTCGCATGCGGCCACCTCGTTTCCAGTCCTTCCTCCTCGACCTCGCCAAGAACCACCCCACCACCACACAGGTCACGACCCTCGCCGATGCAGGCGACACCCAGCACCCCCACGGCCTCGCCATCACCACCGCCGCCGGCACCGCCCGCTGGCAGCTCCTCGGGCAACTCGCCGAAGGCGAACGCCACGACACCGAAGAACAGCTCACCGAAGGCAACACGCTTCCTGAAGGTGAGGCGCCCACCCCGTCCGACCGGCCAGACGAGTGGCTGCTCAAAACCCTGACCAACGCCGGTCACCCACAGATTGCTTCGGTCGCGCGGTTCGACTCCCAGTCGAGCGGGATCACCGTCCAGTTCCACAACGGCGCCAGAGTCTTCGCCCGCCTCCTGTAACCCTCAGCACCTGGGGTGCGTGAGCAGGACGCCGTACACCCACACGTCACCGGCCGGCATCGGAACAGAACTTGATGCCCGCCGGAATCCCGGCGTAACGAATCGGCACAAACAGCGTTAAACCAGCGAGCAGTACCCGGGGTGCTCGCCCCCCGGACACAACCGAGCACCCCCGACGCTCAACCCCACACAGTTGGTGCGGCCCGGCTGCTTGTCTGGCAGGGGGACACGGGGCCCACCCACCCCGATGTCACCGACATCAGACAGCGAGACGCGCGCCAAACGGTTACGCCAACCAGGCACGACACCCCATGCAACTCGCCGCCACCACACAGCAATTCCGGCGCCTGGACCGATACTGACAACGCGCGGAAGCCATCTCCTGCGGACGCGCAGCCCCTCCGGGGCGGCAGGACTTCCACGTTGGCCAGCCGCCCCGGAACCCCACACCCCCTGTACAGAGGGCCAAAGAGGCGGCCGGCCGCAGCTGAACCAGCCACGGCCGGCTCACAGACACCCCATCAGCGCGCCATCACACCATGCCGGGGTGCGCATCGTGGACGGGAGCCGTTCCCAGGTACGGGCGTTGGTCGCGGCGTCACCGGTGGGCATCGGTGTCCTCCCGTATTCGGTGGGCTAGAGCTGGGCGGTGACGCGGTCGGCGAGCGTGCGGGGCTCGAGCTGGTGCAGGGGCACCCATGTGTACCCGGTGACTTCCTCCACTTGAAGGATCACTGTGCTGTCGCCGCTGGTGCGGAACAGGAACCGGAAGTCGATGTGCCGGTGTTCGGGTTCGCCCTTCGCGTCGTTGGCCGGGATGGTGTGGGCATCCACGTGCACCGGGATCTCGTCCACGAGGTGCGCGGCGGGGATCCCGGTCTCTTCGGTGAGTTCACGCAGCGCGGCGTGAGGCAGGCTCGTGTCGTCGACTTCTAGATGCCCGCCGGGGCGCAGCAGGGTGCCGAGGGCCTTGTGCCGGATGTGCAGGACCTGGCGGTGGTCGTTGACGAGGACTGCGGACGCGGTGAGGTGGCCGTCGAAGTTCTTGCGGCTGGTCGGATCGGCGCCCTGTCCGAGTAGGTCGGTGACGTGGGCGAGGTCCTTGGGCCAGGAGCCGTAGCGCTGGGCGTAGTTGGCGATGGTGTGGCGGATGTGGGATTCGCTGATCGGCACGAGCAGGGGCCTTTCAGTTCAGCGGTTGAAGTAGTCAAGCCAGGTGGCGGCGATGGCAGCGCGGTCGGGTTCGGGCACGCGGTGGAGGCCGGGTTCGGCCCCCTCGGATATGCAGCGCATCGCGGCGATGATCTCGGCCTGGACGAGGGCGATGAACGGGCCCACGGAGGCGCCGTGCAGGAAGTTGACGGCGTTCCCGTCGTTCAGGAGGAAGAAGTAGTGCCCGGTCGTCAGGTAGCGGGTGACGTGCTCGGCCACCGTCGAGCGTTCGTACAGGTCGATGAGGCCGGCGAGTTCGAGTTCGTCTTCCGAGCTGGTGACGGTGGCGACGTAGGCGCCGTTGGGCAGGTGCCCGAAGTCCTCGGCGCGCAGGCTGATGGCACCGGTTGCGCACAGGACGAGGCCTGCGTCTTTGAGGGCGGCTTCGCGGTCGCGGCACACGGTGAAGCCTTGGGAGAGGGCTTGGGCGCGGCGTACGGGGTCGATGTCGTGGACGGTGACGCGGACGCCTTTGGCGTGCAGGAGACGGGCGATCGAGGAGCCGAGCTTGCCGAATCCGATGACGAGGGCGGTGCGGCCGTGGAGGATGTCGCCGCGGCCGCGCATGAGGGCTTCGGCGGAGAACACGACGGACTGGCCGACCAGGAAGTCCTCGGGGTCCTTGAGCGGGGAGCGGGCCACGGAGAAGACGGGGCAGGGGAGCTTGTCCAGGTCTTCGTAGCGCTTGTGGCCGTTCTCTGTGTCCTCGACCACGCCGATGATGTCGCCGGAGAACTCCTGGGTGATCTCGGTCAGACAGGGGGCGAAGTAGCCGCCCACATCACACAGGACGACGCGTTCACCAGCGGCGCGGGACTCCAGGTACTCCAGGGCGCGGGCCGGGGTGGCGAACAGGTCGCGGTCGAGCGGGTCGATGGTCAGGCCGCCCGCTTCGATGTCACGGCGCGCCTGGTCGTGTACCGACTTCGGCTTGGGCAGTACGGCCTTGAGGTCCGCGACGGCCGCTATGCCGCGTACGAACGCGGGCCGTTCGGGGAGGAGGTGGGTGACCAGGAACGCGGCGGGTGCCTGGGTGGGGCGGAAGGTGGCGGCGATGCGCTGGAAGTACGAGTCGAGCCGGGCACGCTCCACGGTCTCCATCGAAATGTCCTTCCGGGCAAGGGGGAACCAGGGCAGGGGGTTGGGGGGTGTTCTCCTTGCCCGGGGGCTCGCAGGGGCAGCCCGGGCCAGGCACGGGGCCCTACTGGCGCCGTTGGCGGTACAGGGCGGCGAAGACGCGGGCGAGGCGGGCGAGGCGCTGGCAGTGCTCCCACGCCCGCACGTCGTTGAGGTCCTCCGCCTTGACGGCGAGCAGCGCATACGCGGCCCGGTAGTGGCGTCTGGCGTCCGGGTTGTCCTCGGCCAGGCCTTCCCGCACCAGGAGGTTGAGGCTGCCGGTGAGGCGCAAGGTGTGCATGTCCACGGCCGCCCGTTCGGGCAGTGCGAACGTGATCTGCAAGGCCCAACGCGTGTCCGCGTCGAGGCGGACCAGGTCGATCGGAGCCTGCTCCGACGTGCCGGAATGCTTCTCGGTCTCGGCCATCGTCTTGGGCGTCATGACAGCGGCCGCGGGGTCAGGGTGGTGGGGTCAGTGTTGGCGCCGCACAGGATCACGACCACGTTCTCCTCGCACTGCGGCACATAGCCGCCGGTGGCGGTGAGGCCGGCCAGCGCGGTGGCGGCCCCGTACTCGACCGCCAGGCGACGGTGATCCCACAGCGCTCGGCGGGCCTTGACGATCTCCTCGTCTGGGACGAGGAAGCTGGGCACGCCGGCCTGTTGGGCGGCGTGCCGGGCCATGGTCGAGGTGCGGCGGGCGCCGAGGGAGTCGGCGGCGATCGAGTCGACCGGCACGTCCACGACGTGCCCGGCCTCGATCGCGGCGTTCAGCGCGCGGCAGTTCTCCGGCTCAACCGCGACGACACGCACGCCATGGTGCCGGGCCGCGGTGGCGACGCCGGTGAACAGGCCGCCGCCGCCGACCGCGACCACGACCGTGTCGACCTGCGGCAGCTGCTGGTGGATCTCCTCCATGAGGGTTCCGGCACCGGCCGCAATCAAGGGGTGGTCGTAGGCGTGGGAGGCAAGCGCACCCGAGGTGCGGGCGAACTCGGCGCAGGCCTCGGCGGCTTCCGCGTACTCATCGCCGACCAGCTCGACATCGGCGCCATACGCGCGGAGCTTGTCCACCTTCACTGCCGGGGCGGTGGTCGGCAGAAACACCGTCGCCCTCACGCGTTGCTGGGCGGCGGCCCACGCGCACGCGAGACCGGCGTTACCGCCCGAGGCGATGGTGACCCCGGTCTGAGGGAGAGTGCCGGCTTCTTTGTGGGCCTGGATGAAGTTCTGTGCGCCGCGGGCCTTGAAGCTGCCGGTGTGCTGCATGAACTCCATCGCCGCCCACACGTTGCAGGGTGCGGGGTCGCGGTCGTCGAGCGGGTCACGGTGTGCGGTGCGGATCGCGCCGGGGTCGAAAAGGGTGAGGGTGACGGGGCGGATGTGTCCGGCGGCGCGTTCGGTGGCGGCCTTGATGTCGCCGTAGGCGAGGGGGCTGTTCACGAGGATGTTCCCGTTCCTGTTGGTTAGGACCAGTAGATGAAGCGGCCTGTGGTGGTGAGGCCGAGGAAGAACGCGGCGGCGACGCGGTGGCCGCCCTGGGAGGGGTCGACGGTGTGCAGGTTGGTGGGCGCGAAGATCAGCGCGTCCCCCTGCTCGGGTATCAGGCGCACGTGGGGGCTGTTGGCGACGGCAGCGGGCCGGTAGCCGTAGAAGTGGCGGTGCTGCGCGTCGCCGGGGTTGGGGCGGTGACGCCAGATCGTGGTGGCCCCACCTGTGGGGGGCGTCTGCAGCCACGTGTTGAAGGCGAGCTGCGCGACCACAGGTTGATCGAACAGGCCGGGCAGTTCACGGCTGACGTCGTCGTCGTGGATGAGGGTGCCCTGGCTGATCTCGCGCAGCGTGCCGCCGAACACGGGACGGCCATGGATGGTGGCCGGGGCGATGGTGGAGCCCCATGCGGCACTCAGGTGTTTGATCGCGTAGGCGACCGGGTCAGGTCGGGGACCACTGTGGCGCCAGGCGGCGCGTGCTTCGGCGGCGGCCGCCCAGTAGCGGCCCGTGTCCAGGCCGGGCGCAGTCGTCGTCTGCGGGTGAGGGCGGCGGTAGTCGTTCAGCGACGGGCCGAAGCGGACGATCGGGGTGGGGACGCGGGCCGGGTCGTAGCTGATGGTGGGCAGATTCGTGAGCGCGTCCAAAGCCGTCTGGCAGGTGGTGCGGGTGAGGAAGCCCGGTACGTGGACGGCGGCGATCGTACCGGCGGCGAGAGCGGCCAGGTGCTGCTCAGTGAAGGCCGCAGAGCGCACGACACTGAACATTTGATCTAACGCAGTGTCAGACACCGTGCCTCCAGGGGGAGTTGAACCTACCCTTTCGATACGGTGTACCGTACGCTGGCTCTCATGCCAAGGCAATCCGCTTCCACCAACTCAGCGACACCCGAACGAATCGCTGAAACCGCCCTGTTGATCGTTGACGAGGAAGGCGCCGAAGCCCTCAGCTTCCGCGCTGTCGCAGGCCGCCTCGGCGTCGCGCACGCCACCATCCAGCGCCGCTGTACCGACCTGGCCGGCCTGCTGGACCTGTGCACCGACCATCTCTCCCTGCGCCTGCCCGAGATCCCCACCTCCGACGACTGGGCCACCTCCACCGAGACCCGCTTCCGCAGCCTCTACGAACTCCTCACCGCGCACCCTGGCCTGCTCGCCTTGCGCGGCGCTCGCCCCTGGCTCGGACAGCGCCTTCTGAAACGGCTCGTGGAACCCCAGCTCGCCCACAACCTCGCCATCGGTATGAGCCCGGAAGAAGCGATCGCCGCCTACCGGCGGATGTATCTGCTCACGCTCGGATCCGCGAGCTTCGTCGACCACCGCGACCCGAAACAGGCCCAGGCCGCCACCCGCACCGCCCTGGCCGCCCTCGACCCCGAAGAGTTCCCCGCACTCACCGGCACCCTCACCGCCGTCGTCCACGGAGTCGTCTCCCACGACATCTACTACGGAGCACTGCGCCAACTCATCAACGCCGCCAACCCCACCACCCACGGCACACCATCGAGCTGAACAACTCCTCGAGGCCGGGTTCGTACGTCCAGACTTCCATCACCGACGCGGAAGAGGCGTAGCGGCCCGGCGGTACTCCACCCCCAGAGCGCAATCTCGGGGGCGCCGGGCCTCACCCACGCACACCTTGTCGGCACGGGCTGGCGAGACCCTACCGGCCATCAAGCAACCAGGGGTAGGCGCGCGGAGGAATCTTTCCTGCTCAGTCCTGGTGCAGGGTCTGGTAGTGCTCGACCGCGTCTGCGGTACGGCCTGCCCCGTAGACCCGGAGGAACTCGGCGAGTTCGGGATGGGTCTTGGCCAGCGCCTCGGCTGCGTCGAGGAGGTCGGCGGCGCGGGCGGTTGCCCTCAGGGCGTCCTGGATCTCGCGGACCGCGCGGAGCACCGTCGGCCCGGCCGGCTTCGGGGCTCTTTCGCGTGGTGCGGGCAGGAACACCTCCGACCGGTGCTGGCTGATCATCTCCAGGCGGACGGCGACCTCGCCCTCCTCCACCGCGCCTTCCCGCTTCTGCCGGGCGAGCTCGCGCACCATGGTCAGCCGGGGCACGAACGCAGCGTTGTGACTGTTGGCACGCTGACCGGATGTCAGTTGCGACAGCATCGGCGCCGACACCCCCAGCACCGGAGCGAGACGGGCCTGGTTGAGCCCGAGATCGTCGAACAGCCCCTGAAAGATGTCGCCGAGGGGCGTGCCGTACCAGAGACGCTGCTGCCCTTTCGCTTTGGCACGGGCAGCCTGCTGGGTGGTCTCCAACGCGCTCCCTCATCAGCGGCTGTGAACGGGAACTGCAGGATACGGATATACCAGGCATTGCAGCCATCACCCGAGTAGCGGATGAGAGGCGGCGGGGAGACCCTGTAGGTACGGACCGGCGCTGGTGGATGTGCCCCCGTTGCAGCCCCGCCGCCGACCCGATGGCCGAGAGCGGACGATACACGCGGTCTTCCAGACGCTGTGTCGCCGAAGTCGCCCCCGACCAACAGGACTGCGGTAGCCACGCCCCTCCAGCTACCGCAGTCCACCCCTGTCCAGCGGTGGCAGGCGGTCGTTTACACGTCGAATGCCTCGGCCATGCGGCCACAATCCGGCTGCCCTTGCCGGGGTCGCTCACTTCCTGTCGTCTTCGCACAAGTACGAAAAAGCTCCCGTTCCCCGTGTCAAAGACGAGTACGTTCGCAGTGCGGGCGCCCCTGACCCCGGTCCTCTCCGTGCACGCCCTCTCCGCGTAATAGAGGCTCTGCGCACCTGACGAATTACGCAGGAGATGAGTGGGCCCCATGCGTGTGCGCCCCGACCTGTTCGAAGAGTGCCGCCTGGTCACCGCCGAAGGCGAACTCGATCTGACGACCATCACCCCGTTCACCCAGGCCCTGCGGGACTCCCGCAACGCTGCCGGATGCCCGTTCCTCATCGTGGACTTGAGTCTGGTCTCCTTCATGGACAGCAGCGTGCTCAGCCCACTGGCCGACGCGTGGACGGACTGCTCACACCGGCACGGCTGGGTCCGCGTGATCTACCACAACAGACTTGGTCTGCTGTTCCGGGCATCAGGCGGCAACAGCCACTTCCCTCGCTACCACAATCGCCGCAACGCCTGGCAGGGCCTTGCCGGGCCGTGAGCCGCTACCAGGTCTTCTTCCAGCCCAGCCGCTTACACGCCGCGACAATCTTCTTGCCCGTGTCCGTATCCCCGTCGGCCTCGGCATAGGAACGTCCCAGCAGGGCCAGGGACGGGCGCAGGTCCCGCTGGAACATCTTCACCAGATCCGGCCTCGGCGTCGCATCACGCAGCTGGGCAGCCACCCGCAGGCAGAACCGGCGCTCCGCCACCTTCAACGCAGCCGGGTGCGCCACACGCGGCGGCCCGCTCAGGGCAGGCATCATGCCGCCTTCGATCACGATGGGCGCCTGCGCTCGGCCATTCCCGGCGGGGATCGCGGGCAGCAGGACCAGCACGGCGGCAGCAAGACCCATCACGGCCCGGCGGATGATCATGCTTGAAGCTAAGGCCCCGGAAAGCCGCCTGCCCGCCATGAGGGCTCGACGGGTGACACACCAGACCAGCCCCCCCCTCAGCCACCCCGGGACCTCGGGCGCAAGCCGCCCCTCACGCACCGCAGTCCACACATGCGGATGGTCACCGAACTGGCGCCACCCGGACAGCCCTCATGACGCGCGGCCACGTCCCCACCGGGTGAAGATCCTCTTACGGAGCCCAGTCGAATGTCCCTAGCAAACGACCCAGCCCCGATGGCCGGGAGCAAACGGTGCGGGACGGCATCCCCACACAGCGCATCCCGGCCCCTTGCGACTGCGGCACCCCACGGCCCGGACAAGTCGAGGCTGCCGCAGTCGCACCCCTGACCGGCCGGAACGGACCCCGGCATGCCGCACGCCAGGGGTCCTGCTACTGCTCCAGCGCGCGCAGCAGCTCGGTCCGTTCGGCTTCTTCCTGTTCCAGCGTCTGCCGGTACACGCTCATGTCGAACCGTTCCTCGATCGCCGTCCGAACGATATCGGCAAGCTGGTCGGGCCAGCAGCTCCAAGGTTGGCGACCTGGGCCGCCACAGCGGCTGATACCCCCGAGGACGACGATCCGGCACCCCACCACCCCCAACCCTGCGACACGGAAGGACGCCAAGACGTCCCACGGCAAGTCCAGCGCACTCCGATCACCGCAGATTGAAGTCGCCGGGGTCGAAGTCGAAGTCCTCGGCGCGGAAGCCGCCGTACATGCTGCCGCCGTTGAAGTAGTCCGCGACCGCTCCGCCGATGATCCGGCGCGCGTCGTCGTCCGAATCGGACCGCGCCAGGGCTGCGGCCTGCTCGCCGGTCAGCTCCACATCCACATCGCGCTGACGCACCGCGTCGGAGCCGCGGATGGTGAACGTGGTCGCCCGGGAGACGGTCACGGACACGCCGGAGTAGCGGCCGCGGCCCTCGAACTGCTTCGCCCGGCGTTCGCGGCCGCGCTCGGTGGTCTGCACATCCGTCGCCTCGCCCTTGAGTTTGCTGGCGTGGTCGCCCTTGGGGTGGCGGGACCCGTCGATCCAGCGCAGCACGGTGCGGGGGGCGACGCCGTAGGCGGCGGCCATCGCCTTCGTACTGCCGCCGTACTTCCGGTCCCTCACCTGCCGGGCCTGCGTCGTCGTACGCGCAGGGGCTTTGCGGGAGGAGAACATCGCGCTGCGCGCGCGAACGAAGAACCCTGCCGTGCGCGGACCACCGGAAGCTGTGGTGTCAGGCGCCATCAGTCATCTGCTCCTGGTCCTCGTACTCGACGACGCTGTCGCTGTCGCTGTCGCTGTCGACAGGGTCGCCGCTGGTGGTGAACTCGTGGGTCAGCCGGGACGGATGCTCCCGCTCGGCCATCAATGCCTGCACCTGTTCCATGGGGATGGACGCTTCGTGCTTGTGCGACCCCGGGGCGATCCCCAAGCGCAGGGCGCCCGGTACCGGTTTGCCCTCCGCCATGGTCGGAAGCAGCTCGATCGGGGACGGCTGCTGGGTGGCGTAGAGGTAGGAGTCGACGTTCACGGCGAACGGCGCCCTGCCCGTCAGCTGAAGCGTTTTGCGCATGCGGCGGTGGGCGGCGATGCGGGCGGCGGCGATGATGTGGAAGCGGATCTCCGGCCGGTAGGACCAGGAGCCGGCGATCTTCTCCGCCCAGGTGGTGTCGTCCAAGTGGCGTGCGGAGTCGGCCCACTTGCCGATACCGCCCTTGTACACATTCTTGTAGAGCGAGGCGAGGACCAGAGCGTCCGCCCGGTTCCCGTACTCACCACCCCCGGATGTCTCGACATCGAGGTCCTTGTGGGTGTCGTACGCGGCCAGGAACTCGGCCGGGCTCTGCCCGTCGAACAGACCGAGGTGGGCGTAGGCGTTCTTGTACGCGGTACGTAGACGGCCGGTCCATTCCTTCAGCAGCGGCACCGTATACGTAGACACGTACGCGTCGGTGATCGTGTCGACGTCGAAGCCGTAGGCCTGCTGCATGTACGCCACCGTCGGCGTCGCATACCAGCCAGGGCCGGTCGGGGGCATGCCATGGAACGTCGCCGGATGCGGCAACAGCTCGTCCACGGCGATATCGGTGAAGTCGCACCACCACAAGCCCGCGGCCTTGGCGTCGAAGACCGCTGCGTCGGTGAACTCGAGCGGCCCGGAAGGCAACCGCAACGATTCGGTGACCGACAGGTAGGACGCGCAGACGTCGACGGCGACCGCGAACGGCATGGCTGCTTCGGTGTCGGTGAGTTCGCGGGCCCACCATTTGTAGTCCTCTTCCTCGCAGACCGTGCCGTCCTGTTCCAGCACCTGCCGCGTCCGCGGGTGCCGGGCGCCGGCCGCGACCGGCACGCTCACATCACCCGAGGGCAGGGCCCCGTCGCGCAGATGCGCCGTCCACGCTCCCTGATCGTCCTGGACCCACTCGGTACGCGGGCGCACCGCGTCCAGCAGCAGCATGCTCGTCGAGGCCGGGGTCACGCCGGGTGTCATGCCCAGGTCCGCGGTGAAGGCACGCAGCCGCCGCGCGAGTGTCACCGCGTCCAGCTCGCCGTCGGGGGTGGTGGCGAGCTGAGTCATCAGATGCGTGGTGGCCTGCTGCTTGTCGGAGCCCTGCCCGAGCCACGGCACGATCACGATCCGCAGTGACGTCTTGGAGCCTCCGGCGGAGCCTTTGCGGCGGAAGGCGTAGAAGGTGGGGCCGAGCTCGTCGGAGAGTTCCATGCCCACGGTTGCGGCGGCCTTGGCGAACTTCTCCTGAAGCCGGGCCAACGCCTTCTCGGTGGCCGGGAGTTCCACCGGCAGACCCAGCGCCACCGCCGCGGCCGCCGACAAGCACAGGATGCCGTCCCCGTGACGCCCGGCCTGATGGACACGCTCAACACGCAACGGCAAACCCGTCCCCAGCCACGCGAAGAAGTCCGCCAGCTTCGCCCCGGCCGGCGCCGGGATCTCGGGGATGTCGAGCATCCAGGCACTGTCGGCGGTGACGTCGAGCGCGGCCGCCGGCCAACGACGCGGCGCTGTCGGGGCGGTAGCCGCCGGCTCGGGCTTCGCGCTCGGGCGGGGCGCTGCACCGCGTCGCGCGGCCACCGGGCGGCCCTGGCCATAAGCCGGGCGCGGGGCATAGGGGCTGACCGGACGGGGGCTCGCCTTCCGTGCCGGCCCGGCACCGGGCGTGGGCACAGGCGTTGCAGCAGGCGCAGCGGGAGTACTCGCGGGGGCAGCAGGGGCGGACGGCCCAGCAGGCTTCTGTGCCTGTTCGGTACGCAGTTGCTGCTGGCGGGCGATGCATTCGGCCCGTGACTGCGCCGTGCACTGCGCCGGGCAGCGACGCCACACCGACCGCATCCGGCCGCCGTCTTCGACCCAGGCGGTGATGTAACCGGGACGGGTACTGCCCGCACAGTCGGCGCAGCCCGCGAGGGGTACCGACGTATCGCTCGCCATGTTCAGCGCACCTAACGTTCGTGCCGTGGGGGTGGGTTGGGGCAGGGTCCTAGTGGAAGCCGAGCATGCCGGGCGAGTCGATGTCGACGGTCAGCACGCCGGGCGGATACGTCGCTTCTTGCGCTGTCAGCAGGATCGACATCCCGGTGAACTCCGCGCGCGGCAGGGCGCAGTACAGGGCGTGGCAGGTGTCGGGGCCGCCGTAGCCGTCGCGGATCATCGTTCCCACGGTGACGGAGGCGACCGTGTCGAGGCCGTCGACCACGACGGAGGAGAACGCAAGCGCCCGCTGGGAGAGGTTCTCGTCTTCGGATTCGGCCTGCATCAGACACAGAGCGGGGACGATCAGGCGGTCGCCTGGAGTCCTGGCCATGTTGCCGGCGAGCAGGTTGAGCGCCTTATGTCCTTCTGCGAGTGCTCTGACGGCGCTGGTGTCCAGGATGATCACGCGGCGTCGCCCCGAGCGGCCCGGGTCTTGGCTGCGGCGATCTTGTAGATATTGCCGAGGATGTCGGGGGCCTGCTCGAATTCTTCATCGCTGATGCCGATGCCGATCACGTTGCGTACGACGTCCCGGTCAGCGGCGAGCCGTTCGGCCCGCTGAGCAGCGGTCGGTGTCTGCGCAGCGAGCGTCTCGACCAGTTGGCCAATGCTTACCCCGCGCTCCTTGGCGAGCTCAGCGAGGTGGTCACGCGTTTCCCGGGGCACCTGAATCGTCGTGGAAGCCATAATCCAACTATAGCTCACCTATAGCGATGCGTGAGTGCCGTTTCCACCCTCGGGCATCGACGCCGCCGGGCGCGCTGCCCGGCCCACCTTCCCCTGGCGCGCAGACGCCGGCGATCGCAGGGCAGGGCGAGATCGTTCGGCGTATCGTCAATCCAGATGAGGACGTTTTGGCATGGAATGCCCGTTCTCCCCGATCGGCTTGGAGCACCCGGAATGCTCGGCGGCATCCGTTTCAGCTGTCTTCACCGGTTGCGCATATCCCAGACGATGTCGAGTGCTTCGAGGGCCGCGATGCGCTCCTGCGCCAAGACCCCCTTGCGGTACGCCTTCCGCTGGTCGCCGATCCAGGAGCCGAGGTGGAACCCATCCTCGGTGCGGTAGTCGTCCGGCACGCCCAGGTGGCCGTACTCGGTGTGGTAGCTGGTAGCGCGGGTGTATCCCTCCCACCAGGGGCTGGTGGTTTGGCGGACGGTGAGGAGGGTGAGTTGGTCGAGGAAGTGCGTGCTGGTGCCGGGAGGCAGCACGATGGTGATCTTTTCGGGGAGACGTGGTGTGGCGGCCGGGTTGTGGCTGCGTTGGTGGTTCAGGGCGGTGCCGAGGGGTTCGTCGTGGGCGCGTAGGGCGCGTAGGACGTGCCAGATGGTGGCGTAGTCCTTGGGGTCGAGGTCGCCAATCTCGCCCTGCTCGGCGGGGACGACGATGGGGATGATGATGGTGGAGGGGCCGGGGGTGTCCGGGTGGCGGCGCAGGGCGCGGCCGACGGCTTGGACGATGTCGACGGTGGAGCGTTTGGGGTGGGCGAACAGCACGCCGTCGACGGCCGGTACGTCGACGCCCTCGCCCAGGCAGCGCACGTTGGAGACCACGCTCCAGCCGTCTGCGGGTACCTCCCGCAGTTGGTGGAGGATCTGTTCGCGCTGGCGGTGGTCCATCTGGCCGTTGATGTGTGCGGTGGTCAGGCCGGTGGTGCTGCCGAGGCGGGCGAGGGTGGCGGGCAGGGTGGAGGCGAATTCGTGTGCGTCGGTGACGTAGTGGTGGAAGGTGAGTGCCCGGCGCAGAGTGAACTGTTCGCGGGCTTTGGCCAGGGCGGCCTGGGCGACGATGGTGTGCAGGGACGGCCCGCCGGGGTGGTCGGTGTAGTGGGCGTCGGGGTCGGTGAGCAGGTTTCGGGCCTGGGCGTCGGCGATGCCGACCACGACGACCCGGTAGTCCTCCAGGTAGCCCTCGGCGATCGCGCGGGCGAACGGGTAGTCGTACAGCACCGGCCCGAACACCGTCTGGTCGTCCATGGTGTGCCAGCCGGCCCCGTTGTGGTCGGTGCCCTCGTTGAGGCGGGGGGTGGCGGTCATGTACAGGCGCCGCCGTGCGGGCAGCCGCGCGGAGTCGACGACTTTCGCGGTGGCGGCGTCGGTGGGTCCGGCGAGGTGGTGGGCCTCGTCCGCGATCAGCAGATCCAGCGGGCGGCCGTGGCTGCGGACGGCGGCGGCCAGTTTGTCGGCCGAGGCGTAAGTTCCCACAATCAGCGACGGCTGGCCGGCCGGCTGCCCGGACAGCCATTCGGCGATCACCGGCACCTCGGTCGTGACCGGGCCGCTGCTGAGCGCGACCAGGTCATCCAGGTGGGCCGGGGCGTCGGCGACGGTGTCGTCGGAGCACACCGCCAGCGCCCGCAGCGGCTGCCCGCCCACATGGTGGCGGCGCCAGGAGGTCAGAGTCTGGGCGACCAGGGCCAGCGAGGGCACCAGCACCGCCACCGTGCCGGACCGTACGAGGCGTTGCGCCACCAGCTGAGCGATCAGCGTCTTGCCCGAACCGCAGGCCGCCCGCAGCTGGCCCCGCGCGCCTGCCTCGGCGAGTCCTCGGGCGATCGCGGTGACGGCTTCCTGCTGGTAGGGCCGCAGTGTCAGCCCCGCCTGATCGCGCAGGGCTAGGGGAACGACCGAGGTGGGCGCAGCCATACTGACACCGTGCCTTTCCTGGGAAGGATGACCAGGCCGGGCAACACGCTGCCCAGCTCCCGATGCATTGGGGGAGCGTCGGCCCCATTGGCCATCACGCACCCCGCCGCGCTCCAGCCTTGGCCGGCGCGTTGCGCAGAGACTCGTCGCCGGGCGCAGTCAGCGGGGACGCCGCCTTCCCCGGTAGGACCTCAGCGATCGTGAGGTACGGGGGCGGGGCGGGCTCTGGGGTGGCGGTGGACATGCGCATCTCCGGTTCAATCCAGACGAATGTATCCACGCAGTCCTGACCTGACAGTCGGCGAAAGAGGACCAGCTCACGCCGCTAGTGGGCGACGCTGCGCCTGCCTGCGGAGCTCGGCTTCGCGGCACCGTTCGCAGGGTTCTTCTCCGGCGCGCAGGTGGCGCCGGTAGGCGGCCGGGGTGCCGCATGGGCGGAGCTCACCGAGCGTCTTGGAGCCGCGGGGGTAGCCGGGGCGTTCGAAGTACAGGGGTGGGAAGCCGGCCGCTGCGCGTTCGCTGCTGGTCTCGCCACCCCACAATCCCCATTCCCGGTGCTGGCGCGCCCAGGTCCGGCATGCCTGCTGGAGGGGGCAGTGGGCGCACAGGGTCTTGGCGAACGTGATGGCAGTCGGAGCTGTGGAGTGGAAGACCTCGGGGTCGGTAGTCGCACACGAAGGCACCAGGCCCGTGGCCGCGCGCTGGTTCAGCGGGTTGTGATCCACCGGGATGGCGTCCGGCAGGGCGTGGGATGTGCGGTGGCGGCCGCTGGGGGCGGCAGTTTCCGGCTGCGTCAGGCAGGTCACAGCGCAACACCCCAGATCTGGCCCATGTCCGTGAGCATCGTCTCCGGCAGCTCGCTGTCGTTCCAAGCGCTCCGCAGGCGGAACCGGGAGCGCACCTGGGACAGCCGCTCGAACACGATCAGGCTCTCCGGCTGGCCGGCAAGTCGGTAGCGGCCATAGCGGCCGTGCTTGAGGGCGTGGGCGCTGGTGGGCCCGTAGTCGGCCAGGTTGCGCTCCAGGCGCGCATGGAAGTGCTCGGTGAACTCGGCGAGTTGGCTGCCGTATGCAGCGGTGTTGTCGATGGCCTGGGCCAGGGTCTCGATGACCTCGCACGACAACGCCCTGTCATAGGGGTGATCGGTGAAGGTGCGGTAGAGCGGTTCGGCCATACCGAGCAGGCGGTGGCAGCGCGTGGGTTCGCAGCACTGGTGCAGCGGGTTTCGGGCGTGGGGGGTGTGGATCATCGGGTCGGGTTCTTTCTTGGGCGGGCCGCCGGTGGGTGATGCGGGTCCTCAGGTGGTGTCTTCGGGCAGGGGACGGGCGGCGAGGCGGGCTAAGTGCCGGGCCCGGTCTTCTCGTTGAAGGAGGCTCGATACCGGGGCGGCTGGCGCGGTCCGGGAACAGGGCGTGTTGCGGTGGGCCTTCATCGCTTGCCGGGCCTGGTGCAGTCCGGCTGGTGGGGTGCTGGGCGGCCATGGAGGTGCGTCGGCTGCGTCGGGTGCAGGCGCGAGCGACTGTGGGTGGGTGTCGTGTGGGGGTGGGGGTGGTGCCCCGATAGGCAGCACGCGCACGGAGCGCACGGTTTCGGTGCCTGCGTGGTCGTTGGCCGCGTGGATGATGCGGGCGGTGAGCAGGCGCAGTTGGGTGGCGTAGGCGGCTGAGTCGGGGCGCAGGTCCAGCTGGCCGCTGTCGGGGTGGAAGGCGACAGCGGTCACGTGGTCGGCCAGAGCCGGGGTGACGCTGGCGGCGATGGCGGGCCAGTGGTTGAGCAGGCTGCCGCCGGCCACCGGGAGTTCCCAGGCCCGCTGGGCCACCAGGTGCTCGAGGACGGCGGCGAATCCGCTCGGCTCGCGACCGTCACGGCGCACCGTGCGTGCTGTGCGCCGTGCGCGTGCAGGAGGCTTGGCCTCGCTGTGCTGAGCGGCTGCGGCCCGGGCCTGATGCAACGCGACTCGAGCCAGGTCAACACCCACAAGCTCACCGGTGGGCCCCTGCGGGGGTGGGGTTGTCGCGGTCATCGGGGGCTCCTAACGGCCGTAGGTCATCAGGGCGCTGCGTGCGCCGTGGGCGAGTTGCAGGGCGCGGTGTACCAGGGCGGTGCCGTAGAGGTGTTCCGCGATGTCGTGGCCCATGGAGTCGATGGCCCCGGTGATCAGGTCGGTGTCGCCGCCCCGCAGCCGCTGCCAGGCCTCGGCACGGTCCCGAGCGATCTCTGCCGGGTCCAGGTCCTCGATGCCGGACAGCACAGGCAGCGCCTCGGTGTCAGATACAGCGGCGGGCTGCGACGGGCTGAACGCGGCAGTGAACGCCGCAGTGACCTCGCGTTGCACGGCCGGGCTGGTCGGGGCCTGCCAGGCGCCCTCCAGGCGTTCGGCCTGTTCCCGGACCTGCTGGATGCGGTGACGGCGGGCGGCTTCCTGCGCGGCATGCCACTGGGCGACCGCGTCGGCCCGCTTGGCGGGGGTGTCCCGGACGGTTTCGGCCCCGGTCAGCAGGACGGCGAGCAGACCCGAGGGGCGGCGCACACAGGCGGCCGTACCGCGCTGGTGCAGCCAGGCGCGGACCTCGGCCACCGTCCACCCGGCATCGGCAACGTGACGGGCGACCCAGGCGATCCGGGGGATCGAGCAGCCGTGGAGCCAGTCCACCTGCTCGATGAGTTCACGGGCCAGCTGGTAGCGGCGGCCGATCTTGTTCAGTCTCCGCCGGCCACCGGCCTTCGCCTTGGACTTCTTCTGGGTGGGGGACTTGCCTTCCCCGCTTGCGAAGCTGTTCTCAGGGGGGAAGTAGGTAGTACCCGCAGAAGAAGACGTTGAGGAACCACCCCCCATTGGGGTGCAACGCGGCCCCTGCGAAACAGCCGCCGCAGACGCTTCACCCGGCACCTTCGGGGACTGCTTCGTGGAGGCACTGGCGGCCGCCAGCGAGCCCCTCTTCGCGCCTGTGTTCGTGGACGGCTTCGTGCGCGGTGTGCGGACCTTGCGGGCGGCCTTCTTCGCCAGGCGGGCCATCAACTCCCGGCCGGTCTCGGCGATGCCGGTCATCCTCCGCCCGGTGCCCTCACCGACCGTACGTATGCCGAGGGCCTGGTCGAAGGCGGGCGGGATCATGCGGGCGAACTCGGAGGCCTGCGCCACACCCCTACACACCCGCGTGCCCTTCGTGACGTACGCGAGCAGGCCCGCTTCGCGCAGCATCTGCAGCTGGTACTCCACGCTGCGCTCCGACAAGCCCGTGCGGCGCACCAGAAAGCTGATGCCCGGCCGGCACGGGGAGAGCTGCGCCAGCTCCTGCGCGACGCGCACCGTCGTCACGCTGAAGGACCGCGGGCCGTGCGAGCGGTGACGGCGCGGCACGTACAGGCCCGCCCCGGCAACCCAATGCACGGCCTGCATCCACGAATAGCCATCCCCAGCGACACGGCCCGACGTCGTCGACACCCACTGCGCCGACTCCGCCACAAACAACTCGGGCAGCACGGCGGGATCCATGCCATCGGCCGCAGCGGGCGCGGGTGCAGCAACCGCGGCGGTTCCAGGACGCGATGAGCTGCTACCGGGAGCAGCGATCCGAGCGCGGTCGGTCGGGTGGGGGAACAAGGGAGGAGCGGAAGTGGTGGGGTGCATGGTCGGGTCTCGTGTTTTCGGGTAGCGCAAAACAGACCCAGCCGCATCAGCGGGACGCGGCTGGGCCGTGGCGGAGCGAAATGTGGTGGCGGGTTGGAGAGGGGCGGCCGGGGGTTACCCGTCGAGGTCGAGGGCGGTCTGCACGGGTTCTGGTGCGCGGGGCGGCCAGGACCTGGAACGGGTCAAGGGCCGGGGCAGGAAGCGGCGCATGACCGCCTGCCGGCGGGTTTCGCGCACGGTGCCGTACTGCGGGGTGTTCGCCCGCTTGCACACATTCACCGGGACCATCGGGTTGTCGGCTTCCTCAGCACACATCGTGGCCAGCTCCCGCACCCGCCGGACCGACAGGCCGGTGATGGCGCGTACTTCGTGCTCCGGCAGGCCCTGAGTGAGGAGGGTGATCGCGGTGAACTCGGTCTTGGCCCGGTCCGGGTTGTACTGCGGGAACGGACGCGACGGCACCTTCGAAGCCTGCCTGCCGGTCTTCATGACTGACCTCCCAAGAGCGTGCTGTGCGGCGTGAAAGCGGGATTGGTGTCCTTGCCGTCGATGCCGGGGTCGGGGGCGGCGGTGGTGGTCGTCTCGGCGGGCATGTGGCGGGCCACCTGCCGGTACGCGGCCGCTTCCGCCAGCCCCCAGGCAAGCTCGAAATCCGCCAGGGCCTGCCGGCGGGCCTCCATGACCCGGTGACGCAGCGCGAGGGCCTCCTCGAGCGATGCCGGTTCCGGCATGGCGAGCAGGTCGAGCGTGTGCAGGCTGGGCGCGTTCACCGCGTCGGCGAACGCAGCCAGCGAGCCCTGGCCGGTCATGGACACCTGCCTGCCAGTCAGGCACGTGGCCTGCAGACGGTGCAGGAGCCGGGCGTTCACCGCGTGCCCCCATGGCTGCTCGTGAGGTCGGCCTCGACGACGACACGGTGGCTGGAGCCGTCGGCCGGCCAGCACGTGACCAACGTGAGCTTCGCCTTCGTGGGTGTGGCGTTCGGCTTGCCGGGGACCTGCGCGATCACGTTCACGTCAGTGGGGGCGACACGGGAGATCTTGGTGACCTTGTAGGTGTAGGTGATGCGGGCATTGGTGGTCACCGTGACCGTCGCCCCCGTCTTCACCTTCTCGATCCCACGGAACGCCGGGGACGCGACACCAGAACGGTGACCGCCCAGAACATGGTTACCCACCTGGCCCGCCCGCTCAGTACCAACGAACTGGCCCACCCCTGCGCGCAGTTGCTTGTCCCCGACGCCCTGGTAGACGGGCTGCGCCCAGTCGGTGCCGAGAGCGGGAATCCGCAGAACCTCGGCGATCTTCCCGCCGGAGCCGGAAGCAGCGCTGCCACCAACCGCATGAGAGCCGGTACCAGCCGGGTTCGTCGCGGACCAGGAGGCGAGAGCCTTCGTCGCATCGGTGACGGCCGTCTTGGTGTGGTCGGGGGTGGTGGGGTCGCCGCCGAGCTGACCGGTCAACGGATCCGGCGAACCAGTCGAAGAACTGGCTGCGGCAGCGGGCGTGTGCGAGGCCGCAGAAGCCGGCGTGCTCTTGTCCGAACTCGGCTTGCTGACGACGCCATAGCCGACACCAGCCGCGACAAGAACGGCAGCCGCGGTCACGCCGATCAGGAGCGTGCGGCGGGCCGAACGCGACTCTCCGAACGGCTCGTTGGCCGGGAGGAGCAGAGGGCTGTCGGCAGGGTACGAGGAGCCCTGGGGACGGTCCGGGGTGTTGTCGCGGTGGTTCATCGGGCCGTCTCCTCGTCGTGGGTGGTGCCGTAGGAGGGCAGCGGGGCGGTGGCTAGGAAGTACACCGGCGCATCCAGCAACATGCCGTTGTTCAAGACCGCCCAGTACGAGTCGGCCAGCACGCCGGTGACCGTCAGGGCATGCGGGGCCAGGTACAGGTCGGCACGCTCGCGCAGCCAGGAGGGCATCGCATCGTGTGCGCCGGGCAGCCGGGCCTGGGAATCGCAGCGGCCGCGATAGGTCTGCCAGTCCGTGAGGGTGTACAGATCCCATGCCCCGTGCGGGCCGTCGAACGGGACGGTGCCGTCGTAGGCGCGGTGGTGGGAGGCGTTCAGCCGTGCGGTGTTCGGGCACCAGGCCAGCAAATGCGACCAGTTGGTATTGAACAGCCCGTTCAGCTCTGCCTGTTGGGCTTCGGCGCCGGACGGGGTGAACACCCCGCCCACTCCCCCACCGGCCGCCCCGGGAGCAGCAACATCGGGGGCCGGTGAAGGGGAGGCAGGCGCGGTGGCGGGCGTACTGGGGGCAGACGCGAGGGTGTCAGGGGCGGTATTCGGGGTGTTGAGGGTGTCGGACATCGCAGACTCCGAACAGGAAGGAAAGGGGGGTGAGAAAGCAGGACGGCGGGACGGCGGGACGGGCGAACGCCGGTCAGGCCACGGCCTGTTCCGGCGCGGAGACGCCGACCGCTGGCGTGTTCTGGTTGCCAGCCACGGCCGCCAGGTACGCCTCGATGACCGGACGCGGCACCCGGCCACGTGCGTTGACCGTGATGCCTTGCTCCTGCGCCCAGGTGCGGACCGCGACCGGATCCGGACCACTGACACGTGTGACCGGCCGTCCTGCGGGGGTCTTCTTCAGCCGTCGCCCGGCCGACAGGTACGGCGCCAGCGCGTCGCAAAGCTGCTCGTAGTGGCCGGCGGACAGGTCGATCTCGTAGGTGTGCCCGTCGAGGGCGAAGGTGTGGGTGGTGACATCCTCGCCACGCTCACCGTTCAGGTCATCGGTGAAGTAGCGGACAACTTGCTGAGCCATGACGTGCTCCGGAGGGTGCAGAACAAGCAGAAGAGAAGGAGGGTGTGGGGGTGGAGGGGTTCGCGCCGCGCTACGCACCACTGGTGCGGCGATGCACCGGCAAGGAGTGAAATGCCGGCGTACGGCGCGAACCCCGGCCCACAGGGGCGGCAACCCTCGAGGGCTGCCGCGCATCACAAGAAGGTCAGAGACGAGCGGTCAGATGCCGGTCTTGGGCAGCACAGGGATCGTCACCGGACGCGGCTTCGGCTTCGGCTGCTCGGGAATCTTCTCGTCGACGACCTTCGCCTCGGTCGTCTTCCCGTCTGTCACCGTGACCTTCTGGTCGGGAGCAAGCTGGAAGCCGTCGACCGCCTTGACCTCGTGCACGGTGTACTCACCGGGCGCGAGGCTGACTACAGACCACTGGCCCTTCGCGTCGGTCTTACCCGACGCGACGGTCTTCCCGGTCTTGTCCTTGACCTCGAACTCCACCCCGGCCAGGGGCTTGTTCGTGTCGGACGCCGTCTTGACGACCTTGACGCCACCCTTGAGGGCGTCCACCTGGAACCCGGTCTGCCCGGTCGCGATCGCGCTCTGCCCGACGACGAGCATCCGCTGGGCCTTGCTGTCATTCGGCTCGACCGCCGTCAGCGCAGTGCTGGGAAGATTCTTCGCCGTCGCCTTGATCGACGCAGCACCCGGGTCCTTCACCGTCAGCACGGCCTTGGCCACCCCGTCCGCGCCGGTCGTGGTCTCACCCTCCGCGCCAGCGGTGTTCGACCAGGTGTAATCCAGCGCCACGTTCGGCACCTTCGTCCCGGATGCCGAGGTCACCGTGACCTCTGCCTCGACCTTCGAGCCCGGCTTCAGCCCGCTCGTCGGCGTCTTCGGCGTCACGTTCACCTTGTAGGGGCCGGCGAACTTCGCCGCCTCCTGCATGTACGCGTTCGCCTTGGTCTTCACCTCGGCGGGCACGTTCGGGTAACTCAGACGCTCCAGCGCCCGCTTGCCGTTCGGCAGTGCGTACTCGGTGCCCGGGTTGAGGTAGGTGTAGGTGGCGGCGTCGACGGCTGCGGCCTGCGCGTCCGAGGTGGTCTGCCCGTACTTGTACAGCACGTAGGACACGCGCATCACGTTGACGGTCGGGACCTGCTTCCCCGTCATCCGGGACGTCCAGGACGTGTGCAGCTTCTCCGGCTTGTACCCGCCGGAGGCGTCAGGACCAAGGTCCAGCGGATCCGCACAGTAGAGAACCTTGGTCGCCGGCAGGTTCGGCACCTTGATATAGCCGCCGATATGCGAGGCGCCCGGGTTCCCGTCCGAATCCGGGATCCTCATGCCCGGTCCGAACGTATCCGACAGCACACCCGGCACCGTCTTCGCGTCGCTGCCGTCCGCGGCTATCGCACCCGGCGCGAGCAGGACGCCCACGCCCAGCGCAGCCGCCGTACCAGCAACAACCGAACACCGAAACCGCTGACGATGATGCGCAGGCGCCGACGATGATGCGAAACTCATGCATGTCTCCACTCTGGTGGTGATGGAGCCGGGCCCGGCCACACATCGGCCTCGGAAGCTAGGTGACCGGGTCCGGCGACCCGCCCTCTAAGGGCGGGTCATACGAGGTGGTGAAACAAAGGGGCATAAGCTCTAGCGCCCAACCACCAGCATTGATACGAAAACGTACACTAAGTACGTGGATCGATCAAGCCTCTTTGTCCCTTATAGGGCCAGTCGGCTAGACCGCCAACTAGCAGGAGTTCATGTGCCACGGCAGTTCGATGGCAGCCGGGTGCGCGCTGTCAGACGCGGTAGAGAGCTCAGCCAGAAGGAGCTGGGCGCGATGCTGGGCGTGAGCGGCCCGGCCGTTGCGCGTTGGGAGAGCGGCGAGGACTTCCCAAAGGGCGAGAAACTGCCGGGGATCGCCGCAGCGCTCCAGCAGGACCTCGACGCCCTCTTCCCCTTTGACGGACCTGCGGACTTGCAGCTCCTGCGCTGCGACGCAGGCCTCAGCGTGGCGCAGGCATCCGAGGTCATCAACGCCAGCCGCGTACCCCTGAGCAACGCAGAATCCGGTCGGCGCCGCCTCCAGGATGCTTACGTGGGCCCGCTCGCACAGGCCTACGGGGTCACGGTGGAAGTGCTGCTGACTGCACAGGATGTGTCGTTCGGACTTCGCGCTTCAGAGCCGTCCGCGCCGCGCACCGTGGGAGAGAAGATCAACTATCTGCTCAAACACGGTTACGTCGGACAGGCTCCGCCGTCCGACGAGCAGATCGCGCAGGCCGTCAACGAGCATGCAGGCATGGCAAGCATGACGGCCGACGACATCGCCGCACTCCGCACGGGTGCGACGACAGACGTCTCGGAGGCAGTGCGCGCAGGCCTGGCATATGCCCTCCAGGTCGACGTCGCCATCTTCCACGATGACGTAGAAGTAACTACTGAAGTCCGCGAGTTCCTCGAAGCCGTCCGCTTCCTCGGGTCTATTCACCAAGGCCAGATCCTTGGCCTGGCTGCACGTGGTAACCACAAGGGCTTGTCAGCAGACCTAATGGCGAAGATCAACGATGTCGTCGGAGAGCTGAAGCACAAGCTGCCGGACGCATAGGCCCCAGCGAGACCAGCCTTGGGACAGGCGTCCGCCAGCCTCAACCGACCCCACATCCCCGGCCTCTGGCCTCCTCATGCAAGCCAAGGCTCGGGGATGTCCCTCCGGCCTGCCGCAGCAGCTGACTACGACACAGCGGACAAGTCCACTCCGAGCAGGCTCGAGAGGGCGGCCACCGTCTGCCTGGGGTCGTTGTTGTGTACCCCTGCGAAGCCGAGCTGCTCCGCCGCCTGTACGTACGCCTCGGAGTCGTCGACGAAAACGCACTGGCTGGCTGGCATGCCCATTGCCTTGAGCGCGATCTCGAAGAGCTCGGGGTCAGGCTTGCGCATCTGGTAGTGCTCGGAAATCACAACGGCGTCGTACCGCTTCTCAAGGTCGTAGCCCTCGTAGAGGTCCCAAGGGGCAAGCCCCACAGAGTTGGACAAGATGCCCACCTTGATCCCGGCGCGCCTCGCCTCGGCGGCAGCATTGATCAGCAGCGGTTCAGGGCGCAGGTCGCCGAAGATCCTGCCCATCAGGTTGTCAGGAGCAACTCCGAGCTTCTTACCCGCAATCTCGTTCCACTCTGTCTGGCTGACCGCTCCGCGCTCGAGATCGCTGGTGATCCGGACACCCTCTTCGTCCTGGTAGAGAGCAGAGATGCATGCCCCCTGGGTTAGTCCTTCACGCTGCTCAAAGGCGAGAACCACGGGCAGGAGCGGCGTGGTGAGAACTCCACCAAAATCGAGGATGAGGCCGGTGCGGTGAGACATGCAGGAACTCCAGTGATGAGAAATTGAGGGGGAATGTCGTGTTCTAGGTTTCGGTGCTTCATGCGCGCTACTCGAGCCCCAGCTTTTCGGACTGCCGAAGAAGCCCTTCTACATCGGCCTTGCTGATCTGCGCATATACCGCACTGACCCTCATCAGCCAGGCTGCCTCGCTGTCCGTGTCAACGAACGGCTTCGCCGGCAGCGCCACTGTGGCGTACGGGCTGGCCTGGGCGAAGGCAACGGATCGAAGCGCTGCTGCAATCCAGTACGCCTCGGCTGCCGGTTCGGGGTCAGAGTGCGCTGCGGTGGCTTCTTCAGCAGCCCACAGCAGCGTCTCCGGTGCGTAATACCGGAGCTTGTCGCAGGCATCGGCGATGTCCTGGGTCCATCGGTCCAGGCGGACATCGCTGGGGGCATGCATGTGAAGCATCTCCGCCAGGCGCGACCCTGGCGGGTAAAGACTCGTCCCGGGGAAGGCCTTCACCAGGTCGAGCCACATTGGGTACAGGCGGTAGAGCGTTCTCCATGTTTTCCAACGAGCAGCGGCCGCGCTGGTGGTGGGGATACTCGCGCCCGCCGCCACCATTAGGAACAGCAGGTTCATCCACATCGCCGTGAGATCGACGAGCGTCGTCATCGTGGAAGGACTCATCGGGAAAAGCACTGCTGCCCACACGATGCCGATTCGGGCCGTCGTGTGGAGGAGCCCCATCCACATCGAGATCCCCATCACTCCGAGCCCGATGCGCATGCTGGTTGTCTCGGCTTCCCGGGCCGCGCGCGTCCATTGATAGCCACAGACAGCACTAGTGACGAGCGGAAAGAAGTAGAAGACGGTCATGTAGGCCGCGGCGCCCCACTCCCCGGCATGATCGCTGATGAAGTTTTCGCTCTGACGCTGACGGTCCACCACAGTGAAGAAGAGGATGACGAGCAGGGTCACGCCTATCGCACCTGCACGATAGGAAGCACGGGCGATCCAGCGTGACACCGCGACGTAGCGAGGCACCGCGGCCTCAGTGCTCTTGCCGTAGCTGGTTGCGACATAGGTCAAGGACGCGATGATGGCCGCGGTGCTGGCGAAATGCCTCAGGAGAGCACTCAGGTCAACCACGGGGATGCGGTCCACAGCCTGCGCCACAGCCGGCGTGTAGAGCCATAGAGCCACGGCGAACCCGGCGTAACCACCCCACAGGGCACGCCGGTGGGCGTCTCCGTAGTGCACTGCGGGAGATCGCCAAACGGCAATAGCGGTCATCACCACCGCCGTTAGGTATTGGAAGTAGGCGAGCATGCCGTCACTCCGAGCTGGATCCGCGCCGCGGCGGGGCAACAGGGTGGGCCAGCGATGACTCCAGAAGGCTGACCATGTCATTGCCAGTGACCGGCTGGCGGCGGGCCAACCGCTTGATCAAAGAAGCCGACATCTCAGCCTGCTTCTCCTCAGGACTGTCGTAGTTGACTCGCCCCTGGACGACGGCCGACGGGAACCGCCGAAGGACTTCCTCCCGGATGTGTTCAGGGACGTACCGCTCAATCTCTTCAGCCGACAGGTTGCTTCCGTGGTCCAGCCACTCGTGCACGAGCTCATGCAGGATGATGTGCACGGTCTGGTTACGACTGGGCCGTCGGCGGTAGAGCACGATCGTGAACTCCGGCGTCCTGACCCGAAGTCCGCACGCAGTGCCCGGCCCCCCGTCATGCTCGTCAAATGGCACCAGCCGGATCTGGCGATTCAGCGCATGCTCCATGTTCCGCACCAGCGCCTCGACGCTGAAGGGCGTGGGAATGGGCAGATCCACAAGTAGCCTCTCGCATTCCTTCACGAGAGCGCGCCTCGAAGGGTCCCGCCGCCACAGCCACCCCCAACGCGTGGCCGCTCCAGGGAAGCAAAACGAGCGCCACCCTGGGCGCAGAGGAAGGTCGCCGTTTGTCGAATTCCGCCACCACATTGGACTGGACCCTCTCCGTGCGTGTGCTGCTGTCGCGCGTCGTGCCGTCGCATCAGTGACTGCAGGCGGCGCAAGATTCAGGATTCGAACATGTTCCCTATTTAGGGAGTCGCAGAAGGTCGTTCTCTGACGGGGTCGGCGAGGCGAAATTTCTTCGGTACGCACGCAGCCGTGCAGCAGCTGACCGGCAAGGGTGTCAGTGGTCCAGGTCCAGGCCGTGATCAGGAAGTTCCGAGTCGGGTAGCCCTTCCAGCCGCTGGGTTTCCCGGATCGTCTTGGTGAGCTCCCGTACCCCTTCAGTGGACAAAGGGCCCGCGCTCTGGCACACGTTGAGCCCTGCGCCTTTGGCGTCGCGCATCGCCTCAAGGAGTTCGATCTGCGCCCGAACCCGCTCGGCTACCTCACTGTCGGAGAAGTAGGCCGTCTGGATGCCGAAGTAGCCGGCCACTGCCTCAACGACGGCCGAAGACGGATCCCACACCTCGCCAGTGCGCAGCTGCTGAAGCAGAGCGGAAGAGACCGGCCCACCGGACGCCTGGATTTCCTGTGCGACTTCAGCGTTGGTGTACGGGCCGCGGGATACCGGGTGGACCTTGGTAAACAGGTACTCCAGCCGCTCGGCGAAGGCCTCCCGGTCTACAGGCCCGGCCGGGGGCGGCTCTGGGACCGGAGGCGGGAAGGGCCACTCCTGCGCCGCCCGTTGTGCACCGATGTGGGCATCCTCGTTGGGCAGTGCGCGGGGTGACGACCGCTTTTGCTTACTCCTCCACCACATGGGGATCCCTCTGTTTCGTGCTGTTACCCCCGTCGTGCAGTCGCGTCGGCGGCTGTGTAGGTCACGCCAAGGGGGAAGGTTGCAATGTCGAGCACGCTCCCTTTTCGCGGGGGCGCGGAAGGCCATTCGCTGACGCGGCCGGCGACCGCTTCGCTTATGCGAGTGCGAGGGGGCGGTCGGCCCATCGGAACTGCGGGCCGGGCATCAGGTCGGGAGCGTTTGTTCCGCCCGGCCAGGAGAGGAGCGACGCGCACCGGCCGGCGATGGCTCGTCGCTCGAGCGTCGAGCGCGCATGGAGGAGCATGGGGTGCATGGGCGTCACCTCCTCAAGGGGGCCGTAGGCAGGAAGATTCGGAGCCTTCGGACGGAGTGAAAGGGTCGCGCGTCAGGCGTATTTGGAAGGTACGGCACCCGCCCTCACTGACGGGCTGTCCGCCTTGGCTCCGAGTGGTCACTCAAAGAACACTCTTACTCTCCGTGTCGGCCGCTCGCCGGGGGAGCGCCGTGGCAATGTCGGCGAGAAGTGCCCTGACCTGGGGAATTGGCATGCAGTCAGGCGCCTCTGTCGGGTCTTTAGGCCTGCCGTCAGACGGGCCGAAAGTCCCGACATGGCGCGTTATATGTTCGTTAGCGAATGTCCAGCTTTTGAGACAGCCAGGCACGTCGAGGTCCGCGTGCGCGGCATCCCAGCTTCCTCAGGTGGGGTGTCAGGCGGCGCCCTGCTTGGTGTTGGGCCGCGGGTCCGTCTTGCCGTGCGGCAGGAAGTCGAACGAGGGTTGGTCTGTGTCCAGATCGATCACCAGGCGCGCTTCGAGCGCATGGGCGATGCGGTAGAGCAGCTGCAGTTTCGGAAGGGTGCCGCCGCCTTCGATGCTGGAGATCTGCGACTGCCCCATCTCGGCTCGGTCGGCCACGTCCTTCTGAGACAGGCCCAGTTCCGTGCGCCGGTCGTAGACAGCCTGGCCGAGAGCGAACTGGGCGGCGATCTCAGCCCGCAGCGCGGATTCCTTGGGGCCTTCGCTGTAGCCCTCGGTGAGCTTGCGTTCCCTGGTGGTCTTCCAGCGACTGTGGCTCATAGTTCCTCCTCGATGCTGCGGCTGTACGCCTCGTGCGCTTCGTCGTGTTCGGCCTCGCACAGCTTCAAGGCGCGCTCAGCACGCTCGACCTCGGCGCTCTCTCGCATCTTCGTCTTACGGAACACCGTCAGCAGCACGATCCGCCGGCCGGGGGCCAGCCAGTACGTGAGGCGGATCGCGTTGCCGTCCAAGTCGAAGCGCAGCTCCCGGAGCTTGCCGCCCAGGTGGCGAGACCATTGGCCGCCGAGAGTGGTGGGCATTACCTGGAGGCGTTCGGTCGCGAACTCCGCCGTCTTGTAGTGGCGAGGTGGCAGGGTGTCGAGCCATTGCCGTACTTCCGGCTCGATCTCGACGGTCCACAGCTCTTCGCTCACACAGCTCAGGCTATCAAGAAAATCTGATACTGGCTTCCGGGTCGTAAACCCTGGATAGCAGCGCAGCTCCCGGGCCAGCACCATCTGCCGTGGCCGCTGCGCCGCTCCGGTGACCTGCCCGCGCGCCGCAATCCCCCGCTCCCCGGGCCCTCTTACCGTGGCCCGGTCATCGAGATCTGAGGATGGTGTTGGTGCCGTACAGCCAGGTCGTGGCCCGACTCGTACGCCGCGCCCGCGAGCGACGCGACCCGAACGCCGTCGCCGGCTTCACCGCCCACTACGGTCCCCGCACCGGCCGCGGCCTCAGCCAAAAAGAGGTCGCCGCCCTCGCCGACGTCTCCTACAGCACCTACCGGCGCCTCGAATCCGGCAAGATCCAGGAATACAGCGACCTCTTCCTGGAAGCCGTCCGCCGCGTCTTGGATCTCGACTACGCCGAGTGGACGATCCTCTACCGCCTCACCCACGACCACCCCCCGCCAATGCGCACGTGGACTCAACGCCACGACCTGACCGAGCACATGCGGCGCCTGGTGCAACACCTCGGCCTGCCGGCCTGCATCGAAGACCAGTGCTTCGACATCGTCACCGTAAACGCCGCGATGCTGCGCTACTTCCCCTACATGGGCGACGGCATCAACACCATGGTCTGGGCCCTCACCTCCCCCGAGGCGCGCATCCAGCTCATCGACTGGGAACACGCCTGGGCGCGCCCCTTGATCGCCCAACTGCGGGTCCAGGCCGAGCAGAACCGCACCGCCGAACGCCTGCGCGAGGTCGTGGCCACGGTCCGCGCGAACCCCACCATCGCCGACCTGTGGGACACCGACCTGCCCGTCATGGCCCACCCGCCACGCAACGACCGGCGCCGCATGTACCTCGCCGGCCACGGCACCACCCCGTACACCATCACCCTGGTGCCGTTCACCCCCGACAACGAACCCCGCTGGCGCCTCCTCATCGTCACCGAAGCCGACGAGACGGAATAGCGCCCACGGCGCTGCGCTACAGGCCCGGCGGTCGGCGTCCGCAGTGCCGTCAGGCACTCCGGTCGCCTGTGCGCTCGGAGCGGATGACCGTGTACACGACCCGGGCGAGCAGCAGCACGGCCGCTGTGGCGGCCAGGACGGTGACGGGGCCCGGCACATGGCCCCAGATCCCCTTCCAGGCCGCCGCAGCCAGCAGGAACATGGCGAGTTCCGGGAACAGCCGGTCCAGCAGTCCACCATTGCGCAACGGATTCTTCATCCCGGCCAGGCCCTTCAGGTTCGTCATTGCGCCCCTTCTTCAGTACCGGGTGATGGCGGTGGTGCCACTGGTGGTGCCGATCGCGATGTGCGGTGTGGCGTTCGGCTTGAGCCATGCGGTCAGCTTCGCCATCGCCGCCGCCGGTACGGACACGCAACCGGCCGTTGCACCACGCCCGTTGACGTGCAGAAAGATTCCCGCGCCCCGATGTTTCACGGGCTTGGCGTAGTTGTAGTCGATCACGACCGCGTGCGCGTACTGCCCGGTGTAGTCGGCGAGATGCTCGGCCTCGCTCGCCCGGCAGTCCTTCGGCAGCGGGGCCACCCACCGGTTCAATGAAGTGGACTTGTTGTCCTGGCACCACCATGACGCGTTGGTGACCTTCTTATACGGCAGGCTGGTGCCCTTGGGGGCCGGCTTGGTGCCGAACGCGAACGGCATCCCGAACAGCCCGGTCGGTGTCGTCCAGGTGCCCTGCTTACGCGTCGCACCGTCGGCCAGGCCGTTCGCGCCGAATCGGGCCGGAGCCGTCCCGGCCTGCTTCCACACCTTCCCGGACTTCGTCCACCAGGTCAGGGTGCCGGTGGTCGACTTCAACGACGCAGCCGTCACGGTGATCAGTTGTGTGCCGCCGCCGGTGGACTTCATCGTCGCGGGCAGCAGCTTGCCGGTCGCCTTGGGGGCGGTGAGGGTCAGCTTCTGCCCGACCCGGATGGTGTTCGGATCGGGCAGGTTGTTCCAGGCGGCGAGGGTCTTCCACCCACCCTTGATCCTGTACATGGCGGCGATGCCTGCGAGGGTCTCGCCGCGCTTGACGGTATGACTCGCCGGCGCCGTGGCGGCGTTCGCGGCCGGGGCGATGACGGTCATCGGAGCGACGGCCGCGGTGGACAGGGCCACGGCGGCAAGCACGCTGCGCAGGCGGGTCATCGATACCTCCCAAGACGTGCGGGGCAGGACGGTAAGGGGCAGGCGGGAAAAGGGATCCGCAGGTCAGCCGATCGCGATGCGGGGCTGGGCTGTGGGGTCGATCCACCGCATGAGCTCGGTGGGCTATGACCACGGTGCGGGTGCGGTGGGTGTGCGGCGGTGCATGGTCCAGTTCCTGACGTTTCAACAGTTAAGGGTGAGTTAAGGCCACTTCGAGGCCCGGGCGGCAGAGCCGAAAGACCCTGACCTGCATCGCCCCCGCGCACGCGGGGCGGGGTGAGCCAAGCGGGCGACAGACCGGCGTGCCGGGGGCACCAGCACGACCGGTACGGGCGGGAGTTCGGGGATGCTGCACCGGTGCGAGGGGTTCGCGTCTGACCTAGCTCGTCACCAGCCGGGACTGCGGATCTGAACCGCCGTCCCGGCCCCAGAAGCCCAGGGCGGCGACTTCCTCCCCGACGCCGCCCCGGCTACCCGGCCCCGGCCGCTACGACCGGCGCCGGTAGCGGTCCCGCAGCCGGGCCAGATCTTCCGCCCCCACCTCGTCCTCCATGGCCCGTTGCGGTCGCAGGCCGGCCACGGCGCCAAGGTCGTGGGGTTCGACAAACAGGTTCTGCCACTGAGGTTTCGGAGCCCGTGGCCGGCCGGCTGTGTCGGCACGTGCGGTGAGGACCGTGGACGAGGTCATACCATGACGCATACGTACGCTTCTCCTTCTACGACTTCAACGCCACGCCGGGACTCTGCTCACCGGGCAGGGTCTGGTCGGGGCAGGTGTTCAGCACCCGGGTCATGGCGTCCTTTTCGGCAGCTGTGATCCACAGCTTGTAGGTGGCTTTCACCGCGATCTGCCGCGCCACGTAGATACACCGGTACGACTTGTTCGCGGGCAGCCAACTGGCGGCATCAGCATCGGACTTCTGCTGGTTGGCCGGCCCGTCCGCAGCAAGCAGGTTCAGCGGATCGTTCGCAAGGGCCTCACGCTGGGACTGCGAGATCCGCTGGGCGCCCTTCTGCCACGCGTCAGACAACGCCACCACATGATCGATCTGCACGGCCATCGACGTGGCGCGGCCGCGCACGAAGTCGATGCGCTTACCGGTGTACGGATCAGCAGCCCGGGGTCATCCCCATCAGCGCAGTGACAGGGGTGGTGCCTGCCTCGGTGTGCCATTGCAGCGAAAGGCCGGATGGGGTTCCGACGTCGGTGGAGGCGTGCTCCCACACATCCTGGTCGATGGTGTCGCGGATCGCGACGAACTCGGCATCTGCGGGAGCGACTTCCAGGGCCCGGCGCAGATAGCCGGCGAAGCCGCGGGCTACAGCATCATGGTTGAGCAGCAGGCGGGGCGCGGTGTCGTCGAGGAGCACCCAGCGCATGAGGCTCCCACCCGGTCGGCACGCCTGAGCGGGCAGGAGGCCGCGGGCAGCGTCGTTGACCTCGATGGTGCGCCAGGCATAGTCGACGATCATCACTGCGCCGGTGGAGCCGGTGAGGAGGATACGTTCGCGGTCACTCGGCGGCGTGCCGAAGAACGCGAACGGCTCCCGTTCACTGTCGGGCACGGCCAGCAGGTCAAGGACTGCGTCCAGCACATCCTGGCCAGGCCAGAAGGATCCTGATTCCAGTGCGCTGTACTGCTCAAGGCTGATGTCGGCGCGTGTGGCGGCGTCCTGCGCCGATAGTCCGGCGCGCAGCCGACGGGAGATCAGCGCGTCACCGACGGTGGCAGCGTGGCCTGCCCCCGGGGCGAGGATCGGCACGGCCAAGGATCGTTGCGCTGCCTGGTAGGTCTGGCCGGTGGCCTCCGCATGCCGACGGATGCGGCTGCGGCGGGCGCGGTCGTGGTTCGGGTGGCGGGGCATCTCAAGCCTTGCTTTCCGGCGCGGCCCCGTGAGCCGGCACGTCTCGAGCCAAGGCGAGCACAGCAAGGAGATCAACGCGGTGAGCAGAGCTCTTCGAGCCGTGGAGGCTCTCGATCACGGGGCGAGAACCAAGCTGGGGCCGCCAACGAAGTCCGGCCGAGCAGCATCGTATGTCCGGAACGCTCGTCGCTCTACTCAATCCGACCTGTCGGCGCGGTGTCTCAAGGGGATGGCCGGGTGCTGTCGGTGAGCATGATCGTGGGTTGGCCGGTGTGCCGGGCGATCGCTTCGAAGTCACGGTCGCAGTGCAGCAGTTGGAGGCCGGAGAGTTCGGCCACTGCCGCGACCATCAGGTCGACCGGTCCGGCGCTGCGATGCTCACCGTGATCGACAAGAAGCTGCTGGACCTGCAGGGCTCTGCGCAGAGTGTCGTCCGGGATCGGTACCCAGCTGTAGAACCCTCCCAGGTACTGCTGCATCTGCTTGTGGTGCGCGGCAGAGCGTGCGGAGCGAAGAATCTCCAGTTCCGTGATCTCGCACATGCCGACCAGCCCGGCATCCAGTGCTTCTCCCCATCCCCAGGCGTCTGCGCCGTGCAGCAGGAACCGTGCCGCTGCTGAGGTGTCGGCCAGATACTTCACGCAGCCTGGTCCCGGTCTTCACCAGCAGTGGGGCTGGGACGGTAGGCCGTCTTGTCCGTCAGGACGTCGAGATCCAGGGCTTCGGCAGCGATGCGCTCGGCCGCGATCCGGGCTTCGTGGCGCTTGACTCTCTCACTGACCTCACGCAGGGCACGGTTGACGGTGTCCTTCTTCGTCTTGGTTCCGAACGCGTCCTGCGCCACAGCCAGTGCGTCCTCGTCAATCTCGATCAACGTCTTACCCATACCGCCACTCCTCTTCGTATATCTAAAATCTAGCATGGATATACGAAGTGGTTGGGCATCGCGCCCAAGGCTTGCCAGCGTGCGCCTGCCAGGGGATGGCCTGTGGGATCAGGCCTCGTCGCCCTGATGATCCAGAGTGAGTGTCATCGTCGCGCCGGCCGCCGGCAGGGGAATGTTCCAGGCCCGGCACAGCGCGGCGGCGAGTCGGCCGAGGCGCCGGGTGTCTGTCGAGCGGGTGCGGTGGGTGTGGCGTGTGGTGGGCTCGGCGAGCCAGCCTGCCCGGTCGTGCACGGCCACCGGATCCAGCCGGAGCCCGCCCCGATAGGCGTCACTGTCCCAGCCGGGGGTGGTCACGGCCCGGAAGATGATCTGCGCGGGTGCGTGGTAGAGCTGGCTGGCGATCTCACGGGCCTCGTTCAGGAGTTCGCGGCGCACCTGATCTCTCAGGTCCCGGTTCATCGCCACACCAGGATCAGTTGGACGCCGAGGAGCAGGCCGGCCAGGGCCAGGCCGACGGACTCAAGCAGGGACCTCGGCCGCGGCGCCCTCAACGATTCTTCTCCCGCTCGATCACCGTGGTCGCTCGCCGCGTCTTTGGCGCTCTCGCGGTCTCGTTTCAGGTCGGCCTTCAGCCTGTCCAGGCCGGTGATGGTGGCACGCGTCTGCTCGTACAGCGCTTGCTGCCCAAGGTCAGTGAGCATCACCCGCACCAGGCCCGAGCCCTTGGGGATCTCACGGCTGATCACATGCCCCTCAGCCGCCAACTGATGCAGCTGCCAGGCCAGGGCCCGCCTGCGGATGCGCACCTGGATCCAGAGTTCATCGGAGGCCAGCTCGCCGCCCGCTTTCGCCAACGCTATGTAGATCCGTAGGCGTTCCAAGGACACCTTGTTCAGCATGTCCTTGCGCGCCACGTCAACACCCAATGCTCCCGCCTCGTCTCCTCATATCTGGACAGCACACAGGGCGGGCGGAGCCGCGGTCAGGGCACGGTCCCGCCCGCCCTCACGTGCTGGGAGGGCGGGACCGCACCGTGATGACGCGATCAGCCTGTTGCGCCCCGGGTGTCGGTGGCGGGGCGGGCGTGGCGGCCGCGCCGCCGGCCGAACCCGGCAACGCCCAGGGCGGCAGCCCCGGCCGCGAGCAGACCACCGGCGGCGAGGGCTACCGGCGCAGAACCCTCAGCACCGGTAGAGGCCAGACTCCCGGCCGGTGTCGAACTGTCACCGTTGTTGGTGTGGGGCAGGGATGCGGCGACCGGCGCGATCGCGTCGCCGCCCGTCTGAGACCCGCTGCCCGACCCGGACCTACCGGTGCCGGAGCCAGTGGAGTTCGTACCTCCACCGGACTGGCCCCCGCCCGAACCGCCGCTACCGGTGCCGGGCTTGGTTCCCGAACCGGGAGCAGGGTCAGGCTTCGGATCCTTCCCGTCGCCCGGGCTCGGGCTCGGCGTCGGATCCGGGTCCGGGCTCGGGTCTCCCCCATCACCAGGCTCCTGTCCGTCACCCGGGTCGCCAGGGTCTCCCCCGTCACCGGGGTCACCGGGGTCGCCGGGGTCGCCGCCGTCACCGGGATCCCCGCCATCGCCTGGATCCCCGCCATCGCCTGGATCCCCGCCATCGCCTGGATCGCCGCCGTCACCGGGATCCCCACCGTTGCCAGGGTCGCCACCGTCACCCGGGTCAGTGCCATCCCCCGGATCGCTGCCGTCGCCGGGGTCGGTGCCGTCGCCCGGCTCAGTCTCATCCCCAGCCGCCGGATCAGTCTCCGGGGCCGGCGTCCCGTCGTCGTCGGCGCGTTCCTTGTCGCCGGTTTCGGTATCGGCCAGGTCATCAGAGACAGCAGCGACCGGGCGGCTGCCCGTGGCAGGCTCGGCGGCCTGCGCGCTCGTGGCACCGAAGACACCGACAGCAGCGGCGGCCATCGTGGACGCCGTGACCCGCTTCAGCGTCCGTATACGCGAATTCTTTGTCCACATGAACCAGACAACTCCCTTGCACAAGAATCGAGATGGGCAAAACTTGAGGCCCTGGCCGTCACCGGTGTGACAGCCAGGGCCTGGAGCATGCAACACATTGCCTGTGGACAGAGACCAGCGAAATTCGACACCACTCCCGGCCCTGTGGACAGATATGCAGAAATTCCCAGATTGGCACGGCTGCAATCCAAGTAGCCGACCTGGAACGAGAGTTGAACCCATTCCGCATCGAGATACGCCACTCTGTATGGACTGCATTCGTTGCGCGCATCAGCATCTGCGACATGGGCGCGGCCGGTCAGCACGAGCCTTTGAGGATGTAGAGGTCGTGCGTCCGCACTGGTGACAATGGGCCAGTGTTCCCTGTGGTGGCAGTCTCAGAGCTAGTCGGTGGGGAATCATTTCGGCTGTGCTGAATCTCGTGCAGTTGGCGTTGCTCTGTCTGCCGCTTGCTCTGCTGATCGTCGCGGTGTGGGCCATGGTCAGGGCGCATCACACCCCGCAGGGCGATACTGCTGCGACCGCAGTCGCCGACGCAATTCTGCTCGCCCTGTGGTCCGCTGCGCTCGCCATGTGCGCCCTGGCCTTCGCGTACTTCTACTTCTGACCCCACCCCGCAAACCCGGGAACAGGCCGCGCCGAAAGCGCATTGCCTGCTACCCGCCTTTGGGGAAGAAGGGCGGAGTCCAGCCGATGTATTTCGCGCGCCATTTCGTCTCGAACATTTCGATGTCGACGACGTCGATATAGCCCGGGCGCAGGATGTCGTTGGAGGCGACCTGTCCGTTGCCGAGGTAGACGGCGATGTGCCCGGCGCGATGTCCGGTGTCCCAGTAGAGGAGGGCGCCGGGGGGTGGGTGGCGGTCGCCGCGGTGCTGCATGTCCTTCGGCACCACGGAGAAGTGGTCGATGGCGTAGGTGACGCCGGAGAACTGCCAGCCGTAGACGATCGCGGTGAAGGCGAGGCAGCGCTGGTACCAGTCGCCGGTGGAGTTCGCTCCGGCATGGGCTTTCGCCCAGGCGATCGCATCCTCCACGGAGCGCGGGTTGTTCAGGGTCCAGGTGGCGGTGCCGTCGGTGAACTTCCCGCCCGCGCTGCCTCCCGGGGTGCCGGCGGTGTCGGGGCACTCTCCCGATGCGGCGTCATCGCCGCTGCCGGAGCCATCGCTGGAGCCGCCTTCGGTGGAGTTCGGTTTGCCGGTGTTGGTGCCGGCGCGCTCGAGGTCGATCCCCGCCTTCTCGGCGAGGGCGCGCATCGCGGACTCGTGCCCGGCATACAGGTCGGGGAAGGCGGAGCGCTGCACCTTCTGGGCCGCGACACCCGGGGGCATGGTCTGCCATCCCGCGATGTCGACCAGACCCGGGTTCGTGCCCCGGCCGAGAAAGAACGATTCAGCAGCGTAGGAGGGGGTGCGGATCTGGGCGGGTGTGCCCCAGGCCTGTGAGGGGCGTTGCTGGAACAGGCCGAGGCTGTCGCGGTCCCCGTAGTTGAGGTTTTGCAGGGTGGATTCCTGCATCGCCGTCATCAACGCGATCAGGGTGGCCTGCCCCGGCAGCCCCAGCTTGACCGCAACCTGGTCGATGACTTTGGCGTTGGCGAGCTGCTGCGCGCCGACCGGCCCGCTCGTCTGCCCGCCGCCACTGATGGGGGAACTGGCGGCGGTGCCGGGGCCGGTGTCCTCGCAGGAGGAAGCCTGCGCCGGAGAAGGGACCAGGGCGCCGAGGAACAGCAGCGCGATCAGAAACAGAACAGCGCCGATGACCCCGGCTTTCAGCATCACCCCCTTCTTCACCACGCCGGTGGCGCGCAGGGTGAACCCGGCCGCCTGGCGGGAGTTCACTGCTCGACCCCCAGGACGCGGGTGACCATCCACGCATTGCCAGGTGTGGTGTCCGCGCGGGAGATTTCCAGGGTGAGGCGGCGGGTGTAGGTGTAGTCGGTGGTCCCCTTCACGGCGATCTTCACCGTCGCGTTGCGCCACACCCGCACGCTCGTGTCCGGAGCGGGCCGCTCCTTCCCGGCCGGACTCGTAATGGTGACCTTCACGGGTTTGGCTTCGGAGGCCTGAGCGGCGACGAGCTGGTTGAAGTCCAGGTCGTCGTAGCGCTTCAAGTTCTCCACCAACGGCTGCGACATATACGCCGCAGCGCGCTCCACCGCCGCCTCATGCGTGCCGTCCTGGAACGGAAACCGCGTGGAGTACGCCGTGGCGAAGCCCTTCGCCGTCCTCTCCGGATCCTGGCCAGCCTGCGGATCCTCGGATGCTGCGCTGGGGGTGGGCAGCGGCGGAATGTCTGAGGCGAACGGCGCCGGCGTCGAAGACGAGGAAGCGCTGGGCGAGGGCTTCGCCGTCGCCTGGCTGTTCCCGCTGTTGTCGGGCCAGAGCCAGGCGGCGCCGGCCACCACTCCGGCCAGGACCAGCGCGATGACGGGTATCGCGGGCCCGGTGGGGGTGTTGCGGCGCTCGGCTCGGATGGCTGCCGTGCGGTCGGTGCGCTGCGCCGTACGCCACGCCTTCTTCGCTCGGCGCCGTTGCCTGCGTGGCAGGGCCGCCATCTCGGGCGGGAGTGGCTGATTGCGCAGCACTTCCCGCCACTCGGCAGCGGTCTGCGGCACTGCCGGCTGCCGGTTGCCTGCACCAGGCTCGGTGGCTTCCTCAGCGGAGGCAGGTGCGCCGTCGTGGTCCTGGTCGTGGCGGGCGGAGTCGTCGTGATCGTCGTGGTGGTCGTTGGTGTGGTGGGGCATGGCGGAGCCTTCGGGACGGGGCCAAATGGGGGCGGGCGCACTGGTTTTGGGCGTGCGGGGGTAGCGGACGGTCCCCGGCCCGCCCGAGTTGGGGGCGTGGCCGGGAGACCGTCCGAACGCAGTGGTGCGAGAGAAGAGAAGGGCTGGGTCAGCCGGCGGTGGTTATGCGGAACCGTTTCCGCTGACGGGCGGCAAGGGGCCAAGGGGCTGGCCGGTGAGTGCGGTGTTCACCGCCGTACGCGCCGCCGTGGATGCGACCGTGCGGGCAACGGTCTGGGTGCGGGGCGGCGGCGGATACGTACGGAACCGGGTCTCCGGAGCAACGCGCTTGACCACCCGCCCCTCGATCACAGGCCGGCCCGTACCCGGGGTGACAGGCGGGGGCGGGGTGCTGTGGGACATATACCGGGGAGCACCCGACCGCACCGCATACCCACCCGCGCCAGCGCCCGTGGCAGGCAGCGGAGTTGTGGGCCCGCCGTGCACGGCGGGCGCGGTGTGCCGGCGCTGACCAAGCTCGCTCTTCGACACCCCACCAGGCACAGGCACGTGCGCTCCCGTCGTCGCGTACGCACCGTGCGCTGCCGGCGTAGGACCACTGGCCGTACTGGGCACGGGGCCACTGGGCGGCGGGAAGGTGCGAACCTTCGCCACCCTTGCGCTGCTCACGCCACCCCAGGCCCCGCCACCCACGCCGCCTGCCATCCCGGCACCGTTGGGCGTGGAGTTGGCCATCTTGTTCAACGCGTTGCCGGGTGCGGCGGCGGCCTTGCCGCCGAAGCGGGCCAGCGGCTTGGCGACCTTGGTGGTGGTGTTCAACAGGGAGCGGCCCATCAATGCTGCGCCCGAGGTGGAGACGATGCCTTCGAGCTTGCCCTTGAGCTGGAACGCCATGACAGCAGCCGCGATGTTCAAGGCCGAGACCATCAGCCAGCCATACGTGGGCAGCAGGCTCATCATCGCGGTGGACACCGTCATCACCGCGCCGAGCAGCATCGTCACCACGAAGCTCACGAGGGTGAGGCCGACGAGGGTCTCGAACCACTGCACACCCCAGGAGCGGGGCCTGCCAGGAATGCACCACAGACAGGCGAAGACGACGCCGCAGAACAGCAGCATCAACGAGCCGATCAGGGTGGCGAGGGTGGTGAACGCAAGCATCAGCACCAGGGCAGCGAAGATCGCTGCAGAGACCAAGGCAGCGATCAGAACACCGATCCTGCCGCCCGGGTTGTGTCCCTCCATCCATTTGTCCGCGTCGTCGCCGACCTTCGCCTTCTCTGTCTCAGTCTTGATGAAAGATTCGCGGGCATCCCGGTCGAGGCCCTTCTTCAGCACGTTCTCGCCCCACTGCTGGCAGGCGTTGATGGAGCCGAAGTTGGCGATGCACCAGGGCGTGGCGGCGTAGGTGCGCCAGACGGCGTCGGAGGCCTTGCGGATGGTGTCGTCCTTCGCCTTGCCCGAGAACGACGCCGGCTGCTTGGTCTTGAACGGCATCGCGTAGTTGCCATCGCCTGCCAGTGCCCCGTTGACCGCGGTCATCGACACCGAGGCGCCGGCCTGGCGGGCCTCGTCCACGCCCTTGACCCAGGTCGTCGGCGCGGTCAGGAACGTGGTGGCCAGGGCAGCTGAGGCCATGACCCAGGCGATCTGGGTGAACGGACTCGCTTCCGCCCGCCGCATCCAGGCGATGAACATCCCCACCGCCAAAGCGGCCGGGAGGATCCCCTGGACCATGGGGGCCGCGGCCGCGCCCATGGCCTTGCCCAGAGGCTGCTCGATCTCCGGCAGCGAGATGGCATTGAAGCACCACTGGGTCGCCACCACCGTGGCGCGCACGATCAGGGTGAGGATGCTCATCAGCATCTCGGCGATCCCGTTCAAGGTGCCGTCGATCAGATCGCCGCCCAGGAGCTTCTCGGACAGCTGGTTGTCGAGCTGGTAGGCGCCCGGGTCATACGACTCGAACAGCGTCCGTCCCGCACCGGGCGGTGTGACCGGGGAGGGCATCATGTCGCCGATCCCGCCCGGCTTGTACTTACCGCTGTCATCAGCAGCCGTCGCGGCCGGCGCGAGCACACCCATCGTGGCCAGGACCCCGGTGAACCACAGCATCAGGGTCCGTATGCGCGGCAGTTTGGGGCGCCTGAGCACACGCGCACCGGCTCCATGGTGGTCGGTGCGGGAATGGTGGGCGAGTTGCTTGGGGCTGGGCAGTCGAGGAAGGCGAGATGCGGACTTTCGGCGCACGGAAGGTCACCTGGCTTCAGAGTCGGTCCCCCTCGCTCCCCCCCCGGCGGGGGCGGGGGGCGGGGGGAGGGGGGGGAGGGGAGAAGCGGGGGGGAAAGGGCCCGGGTGTCCTGGGGCTTTGCCCGGTCGTCGGTCCACTGCTGCACCCTCCACGCGCCGTCGTCCTGTTTGATCAGGCGCAGTGCGTAGCGGTTCTGGTCGCCGCCGTGGGGTGACACGAGAGTGGCGAGCAGACCTTTGCCGGCGGGGTGTTCGTCGCTGGCGGGCACGTCCTGAACATGGCTGATGGTGACCTTGTCTGCCGGACGCGTCTCGGTGGTAGTGCCGTTGCGCTTGTCGTCCTCGCGTTTCTCCTCAAGCCGGGCCTTGCCCGCGGCAATGCAGTCCTTGAGGGTGCCGTCGCGGTGGACGGACGCATCCAGGTCGCACAGAGTCTTTTCATCGGTGGGCGCGATAGTGATGGCCTGCATGTAGCGGGTGGCTGCTTTGGTGATCTGCTCGTCCTCGCTGGGCCCGTCGGGCTTGCTGCTGCACGCGGTCGCCAGCGTGCCGAGCAGCACGAGCGCAGTGACGGCCAGGGCGCGGTGCCGGGCGGCGGCCGGGGTGTTCATGTTCATGATCAAGTCCTCCTTTCCTGCGGGGAGAGCGGGCTGGGCGGTGCATGACACAACTCGCCCAGCCCACGCGCGTTTTGGGGTGTTCTGGGAATGTTCAGCGGAGTATGACCCGGCTTGCCTGTGGACAGAGACCACGCATGTGAGGGCGGCTGCGGGGGTCCTGTGGACGGCCTTCGTCGCGTACGCCGACCCGCCCCCGGCTCGTACGGGCCGCCCTGGCCCGTGGCCTAGGCGGCCTGTCCCTCGAGGGCGGCTTCGCTCGGACTGTTGGTGTGGTCTTTGGCGTTGGTGGACAGCAGGCGGAGCAGGTCGGTGTGGGGGGCGTCGAATTGGAGGGTGGCGAGGCGGTCTTGGTGGTCGCGGATGATGCAGTGGCCGTGCCGTACGCTCCCGTCGCCGCTTTTGCCGAGGCCGTGGATGAGGTCGCGGCTGGCTTGTCCTGGGGGCAGGTGGAGCAGCTCGATGAGGGCGTCTTGCTGTTCTTTGGTGGACAGTTCGAAGGCGAAGAGGGTGGTGATGGCTTCGAGGACGCCGTCGAGGCCTTTGAAGCTGCCGGAGTCCTGGGTGTCGAGGCCGAAGGAGGTGTCGAGGGCGCGGCCGGTGCGGGCGACGTAGTCGAGGAACTGCCGTCCGTCCGAGGTGGAGGTCAGGACGTGGACTTCGGGGATGCAGATGAGTTTGGGCAGTTGGCGCAGGTCGAGTCGGGCGCTGGTGTTGAGGCCGTAGGCGATCAGGCCGCGCATCAGGGCGAGGGAGACGCGTTGGGCGGGGCTCATGTCGCGGGGCGCCGTGCCGGGCTGGGGGAGGTTCAGGCCGGGGATCTGCACCAGCCACAAGCCCGGTTCCGGGCGCAGGACTGCAGTGTCCGTGCTGGGTTTACCGAGGACGGGGGCACCGAGCGGAGTCTGCGCCAGCTGCGCCAGAGCCTGGCCCGCCTCCCGCGCAAGCGGGTCGTGTGACGCTTCGAGGAGTTCGATGACGCGCCACGATCCTGGATCGGGATGCGTGGCGATCTGGTTGCAGGCAGCAGTGAGCTGCACCTCGACGCCAGCCTCCCGCATCCGCTCCGGCAGCATGATCAGCATCTGAGAGACCACGTCCAGGACCGCGTCACGTTCCGGCAGGTCCATCCGGAACAGATCAGCAACACCCGGGGTGTCGATCCCGCAGCGCACCTGGTGCGAAGCAATGCCGAGGTATTCACCGGCGCGGATGAGGCCGGCTTCATCGCCCTTGAAGCCGAGCATCAGCGCGAACGCACCCTTGAGCGCCGCGTTCAACGTGGTGAGCATCATCGCGGTGGTCTTGCCACGCCCCGAGCGGCCGATGAACGCGGTGGTCGTGCCGTCACCACGGGAGGGTCCGGCGGTGATGTCGAACCGGCACACCCCCGGCGTCGTCCCGGTCAGCAGACCGACGATCGGCCCCGAACGGTCGCCGGCCTCCGAACCGCCCCAGAACATAGAAGCGGCCAATGCTTCGGTGGTGCGGATATGGCCGAGATCCGCCACCCGCAGCTGATCACCGATCTGGGTTTCCAGCCATAGTTCGCGCTGCTCGTCGACGGCGACACACACGTCGATGCCGATGCCGGCGTAGTGGGCGATCACCGCGTCGCAGCGGGCATGCAGGTCCTCCAGCGACAGTGTCGAGGTGACGATCAGGCGGGGGTGGTCTTCCAGGAGCGTGAGGTCGCCGCGGACCATCTGGTGGCGCAGGTCGATCATCGCCGCTTCGGTCTCCTCCGTCTCCGCCAAGGTTTCCCCCGCCGACCCCTCCCCCGCGCTCTTCCGCTGTTCCTTGGCCTTCTTGCGCTGCTTGTCGACGTCCTTGATGGCCTGGCCCTTGGGCCACACCTCGAACCGCACCGACGCCTCAGGACAGACGGGAATGTCCCGGGAGAGCTCCCGGCCTGTCACGGGGTCGATCGGGGGTTGGGGGTCGGGGTAGTGGATGTCGGACAGGCAGCGCAGCCATTCCTGCTCCCCGGGGGTAACCATCTGCGCGGGGAACGACGGCATCGCCAATACCGCCACCCACGCAGCAATCTCGCCTCGGTTGCCCATCAACTGCAGGTGGTCCGAATACGGCAGCGCCCGGGAAGCTGTGAGCCGGCGCAGCGCGGCACCGGTGATTTCCGGCAGACGCGGCGGCGCCGGCAGGGGCCGGTGCGACTCCCGCGAGATCGCCCATGCGAGGAGTTCGACCGGCGCGACGGTGGCGCGCCACGGGGACTCGAGCTTGCGCTCCACACGCCGTACCTGACCGGCGAGCTGCGCCAGTTCGGCTGTCGTGATGCCGGTGTGGGCGGTGCCCAGGGCGTGGGTGGTGGCGTTCTTGACGGTCGCGTTGGTGGTGCTGTCCCGCTCCGCGATCCGCACACCGAGCAGCAGGTGGCGCTGGGGCAGGTCGAGATCGTTCAGGCGCTCGGCCCACAGGCCGGCGGCCTTCTCCACGTCGCCCGCGGTGAACAGTTCGCGGGCCTCGGCCCGGTAGACCTCGCCGTCCAGCCGCGTCCACAGCACCTTGAGGTGGCACTGGTAGCCGGGCAGCGCCTTCGCCAACGTGAGCGCGGCCGTGACCTGTTCGCGGTCCTGATCACTCTCGGCCATCAGATCGGTGTTGGACGCCTGCAGTACGAACCAGGCCTCGGCGGCGGTGTCGGTGACCACGAGGCCGTCGGCCAGAGCGACCAGCTGCGGGGGCTTTTGGAACCGTTCGGTGCCCAGGCCCAGCAGCTTCCCGATCCGGGAGGTGCCCTTGCGGGCCGTCTTCGACGCAACAGCAGCAGTAGCGGTGGTGCTCATCAGGAGGCGTCCTTTGCGGTGGTACGGGCAGCTGTGGCCGGCAGGCGTGAGAGGTTCTCGGTGGCCTGGCCGCGCGCGAGCGCGCGGGCCTGTACGTCGGTGACGTACAAGGCCTGCACTGCTTGGGCTGGTTGGCCGGGGCGGACGGCGTGCACACGGCCCCGGGTCGTGGACGACCGGGGAGCAGGGTGAATGTGGGGGGCGAGGCGCTGCCACACGATGGGCGGCGCGTAACCGACCACACACAGGCCGAACTGATCGCGTAGAGAGCCGCGCAGGCCCTGCAGTCGGCCGCTCTGGGTGGACAGCAGGATGTGGATGCCGTGCGCGCGTCCGAGGAAGAGCAGTGCGGCCAACGCTTCGATGGCCGGGCTCTCTTGAGAGCTGAGGCTGGGGTGGGTGTGCTGCCAGAACTGCTCTAGCGCTGCCAGGGTGTGGTCGGCCTCATCGATGACCAGGAGGCGCCTGCCTGCCCACGTGCCGGCACCACCGCATTGGTGGGGCGTGTGTGCAGGGGTGTCCGTGAGGACGAGGTCGCGGGCTTCGTTGAGGTAGTCGTGGATCGCCTCCACGTCATCGAAGCGGCGGGCCTGTGCAAGGCCGTTTGTCCAACGGTGCTCTCGGCGCAGTGTCAGGACATCGACCCGGGCTCCGTGGGCGAGGGCCTGGGCGGCGAGGGAGCACAGCACGGAGGACTTGCCCGCTCCCGTGGCGCCGGCCACCAGGACGTGTCCGTCGCCAGCATGGAGGGTGATGGGCTGGTCGCCGTTGGCGAGGCCGACCAGCAAGGCGCCGGTCGCAGCAGCGTGGTCGAGGGCGATGCGAGTGTGGCCTTGGTCGGGGGTGACGAGGCTGCGCAGGGCGGTGATCGGCAGCAGCGACTGATCACCGCCCATCTGGTGCTCGGGTATCGAGGTCATCGGCTGCTCCTGGCCTTGTGGTGACGGGACGTACGGGTCTTGGTGTGTTTGGTGATCGCTTTGTGGAGGGCGTCGGGCCCATACGCGCGCACCTTCGGTGCGGTGGTGATGGGCGGGCCGTAGCTGTGGGCCGGATCGGTGCTGGCACCGTCCTGGCCGAGGGCGTGCAGGCCGGGCAGTTGCCCGAGGCCGGGAAAACGCTCCGCGAGGCGGTGGGTGCGCAGGCGCCTGCCGAGGCGTGGTGGAGGGATGAGGCCGCGGGAGATGAGGGGCCGGCAGCCGGGGATGAGGTAGCTGGCGGTGATGCCCCACAGCAGGAAGTTGCGGCGTCGCCAGTAGCGCGTGGAGCGCTGGGTGCCGTAGAAGGCGAGCAGGACCGGGGGCAGGAAGTACAGGGTCAGCGAGTACATCGACGGCGGGCCGAAGATGAGGGTGAGCAGCCCGGCCCAGAGCATGACGGTGATGAAGCCCTGCACCATTGCTTTGCGGGAGTAGCCCTCGCCGAGGTCGACGAACAGCTCGTACTGCTTCGTTTCCAGGTCCCAGTGCCGGGTCAAGGTGTGCGAGACGCGTGCCATGACAGGTCGCCGCCTCAGCCGATGAGCTTGTTGCCGAGCGACTTGAGCAGATTCACGGCGCTCTCCGGCGCCCACACCACGAATGCAACCAGCGCGGCTCCGGCCAAAGTGGTGACGAGCTTGCCCCACTCCGACTTCATCCAGTGCCCGATCACCCGCACGGCCAGCATGGCGACGAACAGATTGCCCAGGACCAGCAGCACCAGGGTCTTGATGGGACTTCCAGTGATCATGACGATGGCTCACTTTCGAAGAGGAGGGTTGGGGTCGGACAGGGCAGCACGTGGCATGCGGCCGCGCCCGTGTCGGGGCAGGCGGGGGTGAGGGCCGGGGGGGGTTAGTTGGTTTGTGCGGTGGCGTCGGTGACCTGCCACCGGGTCGCATCGCCTGCGCTGACCTGGGTGAGGGTGATGGCGTAGGTCTGGGTGAGCTGGGCGCCGGCCAGCTGCCAGCGCACCGAAGCCGTGCCGGTCCGCGTGTCGCCGTGACCGGTGTGAACGGTCCACTCCTCCAGCCCCACAAGGCGCATCCCGCTCGCGAGCGGGGAGATGTCGGAGCCGGGAGCAGCAGCCTGACCGGGCTTCCCAGCAGCCCATGCAGTGAGGAAGTCCTTCACCGTCGACTGCGTCTTCGACGCCAGGTCGGCATCGGATTCCGGGGCCGGCTTCTCCTCGAACGCGACGGGGGTGGGCAGGCCGACCAGCGCGGGCTGCCCGGTCACGATCACCCGCCCCGACGCCTCGGCAACCGGAACGTCCAGGCCGCGCCAGGAGGACACCGTCTGGTTCTTGCTGGTAGCAGAGACCCGGACATCCACCCGGACCCGCGCCCGCTGGCCGCCGCTTTGGACGACGGTGCCGGGGATGGTCTGGGCGACGAGCTGGTTGCCGTGTCCGTCCCAGCCCATCTTCGGATCCGCACCCGTCGGCAAATCCACCGCAAGTTCCTTCTCCCTCACCTCAGGAGTCTTTTCACTCCACGTCAGATAGGAACGGGCGAACCGGGCAGCAACCTGCTGCGCCTCCAACTCCGGAACATCGTCCTTCGCCGCCGCAACACCCGGATCGACTGCCGATTTCCCGGTATCCGTGTCCGGCGGGAAAAACCAGGTCCGTACTCCGGTGAAGGCAGCCAGCCCGATCACACCCCAGACCACGATCCGCCCGGCCTTGCGGCCGAACTTGCGGCCCGAGGTTTCCTCTTCCTCGGCCCACTCCCCCGGCAGCATCGAATGCGTACGAGACGTCCCGGATTCCTTTGCAGCAACATCTACTTGGCCAGGGGAACGGCGGGTAAGGGCATCGGCGAACGGATCTCCGGGCCCGGTTTCCTTTTCAGGAAGGTTGAGTATCTTCCGCAACGCACTCATGCATCACTCCATCCAACAACTGACGGCACAGCAAACGAGAACCGCTTCCCGGCTCCGTGGAGCGAGGCGATGAAGGGACGCTAAACCCATTGCCCTGTGGACAGAGACCAGCGATCCGCGAGACCCTGTGGAAAACAAATTGCGTCAGGGACCTGTCGCACCTTCCGTCAGCGGCGGAATGCAGTAAGGGCCCGCACCACCGGAGCGGTGCGGGCCCTGCGAATTTTTCCAATTGAGGTCAGGGAGCGTCGGGATCGTCTTCAATGGTGCGGATTGGATTGCGGGGCCGGTTACGTTCCCAGCGGATCAGGTCCGATGCCCGGTACAGCATTTCGGCGCCTCGCTTCTCAACGCCGGGCGGGAATTCCGGGTCATCGGCGCGGGCCCTGCGCAGTGCAGCCAAAGTGATGCCGGGCAGGTGCTTCTCCTGGATCGCGCGAAGCCCCAGCAGCTCCTCGCCGTCGGCTGTGGCCGGTCCCGGGGCAGGCTGTGCGGCCGGCCCCGTTGAAGTTGGCGGCGCGGCCGGGGTTAGCAGGCGTGGCGGCTCGCCTGGACCGTGCTGGCCAGCTTCTTCAGGGTGCGCAGGGGGTTTGGTGGGGGGTGTGGCGTGGGGCTGTGAGGGCTGTGAGGCTGCCTCACAACCAGCGGGCAAATTGTCTGTTATGCCCTGTGAGGCTGTGAGACTCACAGGCTGTTTCCCCAGGTAGACAGGTGAGGCTGTGAGGCTGTGAGGTTGCCTGTGAGGCTGTGAGGCCGGGTCCTTGCCGAGGTCCACCCGGGCCTCGGCCGCGACGTTTGGTGTGGCCGCAGGCGGGGTGGTGGCGGGGGCGTCGGAGCTGACCGGTTCGGGGGTGTGGGGGCCGGCCATGGCGTGGGCTCGGGCTTCGGCGTCGGTCATGAACATCACCTGCGTCTCGTGTGCGACGCCGCCCAGGACGACCTGGGCGCGGCCGACGTGGCGGGTCGACTTCGGGGCCGGGGCCACTTCGGGCACGAGCATCCGCCAGGCGTTTTGGGTGTAACGGGCGAGAATACGGGTGGCGAAATTCTCGCGCATTTCCGGACCGCCCAGTGCGCGTGCGGTCGCTGACTGCGCCACCAGCAGCACATTCAGCCGCACGGCGCGTCCCATGAAAAGAATTTCGGCGAGCGCGTCTACGGCCGGGGAGTCTTTCGGGTCACCCTTTTCCTTGTTCTTCTCCCAGTATCTGGTGAGCTGCTTCATTGTGGCGTTGATCTCTTCAAGGAGGATCACGATACGCGGGCCGATCGCGGCAGGGTCGGCGTCGTCGCCGAGCTCCTCTGCCGCAAGAATTCTGCGCCGCCCCTCCACGCCCAGGGCTACGAGAGCGTCGTGAATATCTTCGATATCACGGCAGTACTTCGTGTTCGGCACACCGCGCGCCCACTGATGGGAAACACGCTTGAAGTCTAGAATGTAGGCACGGGCGCCATTGCGGATCAGCTGGGACGCAATCCCCCGCAAGATTACGGATTTGCCGCCGCCGGTTCCGGCCGAGACGAGAACATGTGGGGACTCGGTGTCAAGGTCGACCGATACCGGTTTGCCTTGGCGATTGAGTCCGATCAGCGGAGCTGATTCTTTCGATTTCGCCACCAGTTCCCGGACTGCCTGGTCCGCATAGACCACCTTCGACGGCGGTTTCGCTACTTTCTGTGCCACCAGATACGGCGCCCGGCCGCGTCCGTCCCAGGTGAAACTGAATCCGGTCAGCGCGAGCTTTTCGCGGATTTTTGCTTCCACTTCCTGCTTGTTGAAATCCATACGCACCGGCAGATCCACCCGGATCAGTCCGTCATCGCCGTTGAAATCGACAGGCACATGCAGATAGCGGCGCGGATTGGTGGCCTCCGGGATACCAAGGAGCGGGGCGATCGTCTGGTGCAGCGGCACCACCCACTCCCTCATCAGCTCCCGCTGCTCGCGGCCGCGCACCGCGTGCACCACCCCGCCCACCGCCACTGTTCCAGCGACCGCGGGGCCGCCGTACTGCAGCACCGCCTGGGCAAGGTGCGGATCCTGCACGTAGCCGTACGTGCCGCCGCTCAGCGCGGCCAGACTGCCCAGGCGGATACCGGCCCGCTTCCAGTACGGCAGATACGACCAGACGCCCAGCAGCTGCTGCCGAGCTGCACGGCCGCTGTCATCGGCCTCGAGCTCCAGCACCCGGCGCCCCGGGGTGAAGAACGTGGCATCGGTACGCCGCCGGCCGTCCATCTCCCGCCCCGACAGAAACCTCCCCACCCCCGCCACGGCCGAGCCGACCGCCTCCTCAATCTCCTTGTCCACCGCCGACTGACCCACCGCCACCACCCGCATTCCACGCATAGACGATCACTGGAGGCGGCACCCTGACACGGATCACCTGTGGACAGAGACCAAGGAAATTCCATACCTCCGAACGACACGGAGAGTGACTGATCGGCGAGGCCAGCATCGGAAGTAGCAAGGCAGCGTCAGGCGGGCGCTACTCCGCTACCCACAGGCGCTACATGCAGCACCCGGGGGTAGCGCACAACGCGCTACCCACAGGGCCCAGCCGCCGCGACGAGCCGCCCGGTGCTACCTCCCGCTACTGGTGTAGCGGCCGAGTAGCACCGACCGTGCTACCCCGACGCCACCCGCGCTACATACTGTGACCTGCGGCTTCTTCACGTCGTGCTACTCGCCTGCTATGTGTGCGTGCTACAGCAGCATCCGAGTAGCGCCCATGTAGCAGCCCAGGAAGCCGGCCGGTGCTACTTGCTGCCGTCTGGCTCGCTACGAGTAGCGCCCATCCCTGCTACCTGTACGGGCTGGCAGCACCGACAGGCGCACATCGCTGCTGCGGGCGCTACTCGCAACGCCGCCACGTCGCACGAGCACCTACGACAAGTTGCGCACGCTGCGTGACAGTAGCGGGCGGGGAGCACGGGGAGCGGCTCCCCGCCCGTCCGGGGTGTGCGTCCTGGGTGCAAGGCTGGACGTGCCCGGCGGCGCCCATCAACCGAAGCCGATGCTGCCGCCGCCGGGCAGCCTTCCATGTATGCCGGCTCAGTCGCTGCCGACCGTTCTCGGGCCGATTCCGTCACCCAGGAATCGCGGCGTCCTCCCCCCAGCTCAAAGGGCCCATTCATTACAGACGCTTCCGGCGCGGATACCGCCGCGTCAGCCGTGGAGGTGAGCGATGACCGCAGCACAGCAGATTCGTTGGGGTGTCTTGGCCGTAGCAGCCGTGTCGGTGGCAATGGTGTTCGCCGGGCTTGGAGTCGCCAGCCCTGTGGCGTGGAGCGTCTATGCGGCAGTGGTCGTGCTCTGGGGTGCTGCGGTAGTCGTTTGGAACCGCGCGCGTCCTGGGGGGAACGGCTCGTACTGGCGTTGGTGGATCGGCTAGGAACGACTTCTCCCCGCCTCTGACACCTCACCTCAACCGCCCGGGGGGCCCGGCCCCGGAGGGGGGGGGGCCCCGGGGGGCGGCCCCCTGGGTTTGGGGGGGGGGGGCGGGGGGTCGCGCCGGGGCTCGGCCTGCGCCTCGGAGGCCTTCGTGCTCACGGTGTAGATCTGTCCCCGGTTCACGGTGCGCCCATGTGCGGTCAGCCACTCCCCCAGCCTCGGCACATGAAAGGTGTCCAGCTCAGCGATCGCGTAGCGGATCGCTTGAGCGTTGTTGAGGCCTTCGAGCACGGCGACGTGCTCGCACTCCCGCGCATCGTGGCCTTCCGGGAAAGCCGGGTCCTCGAGCACGAGCTGCTCCTGGTCCTCGTCGACGACCTGCTGCACGGGGATGGCCACCGGCTCCGACTCCGGCTCAGTGGTCCGCTCGCCGGCCGAAGGCTGGTCGGGCAGTCCGGGCTGGGAGGCCTGCAGCGTCGCCACGGGAGCAGCGGGGGTCGGGTGTCCGCCACCGTGAGGTCCGTCCGGGTCCGGCTCGGGCTCGAGCTCGTCCCCCAGCGACATGGCAGATGTGGCCTGTTCAGCGGCAGACCCCCGCTGCTCGTACGTGTCGTACGGATGCCCGTCCTGCAGCGGCTGGCGCGGCAGGGGCGTCACGAACCAAGGGCTGTCGTGGTTCGCCGGCCACTCCTGCAAGCTCTCCCCCACCTGTTCCACGGACGGCACAGCCTGCATGAGCTCCATCTCAGGTGCGGGTGCGGGCAGTTGCGGTGATGCGATGCCGGCGGCGGCGAGTCCGGCCGGGGCGGTCTCGGCGAGCGGGACGCCGTAGCGGGCCAGGCGTAGCGGCATCAGGGACTCGACGGGGGCCTTGCGGCGCCAGGCGCGGCCGTAGCGGGAGCGCAGGCGCGCTTGGTAGACGAGGCGTTCCTGTTCGAGCTTGATGACCGCGTCGTAGGAGCGGAGTTCCCACAGCTTCATTCGGCGCCAGAGCAGGAAGGTGGGCACCGGTGAGAGCAGCCAGCGGGTGAGGCGGACGCCCTCCATGTGCTTGTCGGCGGTGATGTCCGCGATCCGGCCGATCGCATGGCGCGCGGCCTCGACGGTGATGATGAAGAGCACAGGAATCGTGCCGTGCATTGCGGTACCGAGCGGGTCAGGCCACGCTGCCGCGCCGTTGAACGCGATCGTCGCCGCCGTGAGCAGCCACGCGGTCTGGCGAAGCAGCGGGAACGGTATCCGGATCCACGTCAGCAGCAGATCCAGGGCAAGCAGGACCGCGATGCCCGCATCAATGCCTATCGGGAAGACCATCGCGAACTCACCGAAGCCCTTGCGTTCGGCGAGCTCGCGGACTGCGGCATAGGAGCCGGCGAAGCCGATGGCGGCGATGATGAGCGCTCCGGCGACCACGACGGTGATCAGCACGCGGTGAGTGCGGGTGAGATGGATGCTCGGCTTGCGATGGTTCACGGCCTGCTCCTCCTTCTGGTGCTGGGAGGAGTGTGAGGCCAGTGGGCTGTGGACAGAGACCACCGACCCGGGGGCGGGTATCGCGGTCGTTGAGGGCGCCACGGTGTGGGGCGCGGGGAGCATAGGATCCTTCACGGATCACCCTCCAGGTATCAGCTGGGCGGTGGTTCAAGGCCTCGTCCGGTGTTGCGAGCACTGGGCGAGGCCGCCTTCGTTTGGCCTGAGTGTCAGTCAGTTGATCTTGTGTTGCTACGCTAGCACGTGGTTGCCTTGACGCAACTCGTGCCACCTACCGAGGAGATCGTCATGACGGAGAAGCAGCAGGACACCGAACCGCTCCCCCTCTACGTCAACTTCAAGACCGGCGCCAACCTGCTCGTCAAACTCGGACTCGTCGAGCACATGACGCGCCAAGGCCTGCGAAAGATCTCCCTCACCGACCCCAACTGGCCCTTCGGCGAGAACGATTACCTCCCCATGGGTCGCGCTCTAGCCATGCAAACAGATCGGCTCATCGAGTTCTTCGAATCCCGCACGGAGAGGAACTAGGCATGCGTGCGGCCAAGCGCACTGCCGCACGCATGCTTGCTTGAGGTATCGAGTGCTTGCGTGAACGGGTAAAGGTGTGGGCACTTGAATCGGCGAGTGAAGCGGACTCTGCAGGGCTGGGCGAGCGTTCGATCTGCGGCACGAATGCATGACCGTACGAGCCTCCAAGTGTGCACTGACCCGGACGATGGCACGCACAGATGCGTTGCGCCAAGACAACGTACTCCGCCCTCCATCGCAAGCCCTGGATCGGGAAAGTTGCACCTCTCACCTGCGGTTATACCTATAGGTATCGCTATAGATGGCCGCTTAGCTAGCGTTATGTAGATACATACAGATACACTTTGGCAAGTCCAGCTAAGAATCTTCTTGGAAAGCCAAACAGTCAGCCTCTCTCTTAGGACGATACTGCGCGCCTATAAATGTTCAGACAGCTACACCCTTAGGAAGACCGATGGCAATACCGTTAGAGAGATCGATAGCTAGACCGTACGTACGACCGAACCGCCCTAGCTTGGTACCTACTTGCGATCCTCCGAACGTACGGAACGTCTATCGACTCTCCGTTACTCCGCTTCCACTTCTCTACCTCTGAGCTTCGGTCCCTTAGGACTAACTACGGTTCGCACGATCTTCTGAACTACCCTCCTCACCTACCTCTGCACGTATGGACCTCCGACGGCCCTGCCTACCTTCCGACCGGTTCACCTCAACTACGAACGCTTCTGTCACCGCTTGTCCGTACTTCATGCCGCACCTACCTAGGTGCTTCCACCCGTAGCTACGCGCCTACTTCCGGAACTCCCAGCAGACCAAAGCCCGTACTAGCGGCAGCTCGATCCAAGGAGCGACCACCCGCTCCTACCTATCGACCGAAGAAGGTGCGATCCGCCGTCCCAGCTCTGCCACCTACTGCCGCACCACCGGAGCGACGCCTCTAGCCGGCGTACCGCGCCGCACAGGTGCAGCTCGCGGCTGACGACCACGGGGACTCGGCAGGGTCGTGTTGCATCCCAATCCCTCTCGGCAGCAACGACACGCCGCTCCTGAGACTTGCGCACCAAAACTGTTATGGTCACCCCGTCACGCGAACTCGCTGACAGCAACATGAATGACGCTCTTCGGGGTGGCCAGACAGGCCCAAACCGGGCTCTTTGGCTGGAACGTGGAGCTGTGCCGCTCCAACTACCGACCTCTCGCCGAGGAGAGAACACATCGTGGAGAGAATCAGCATCGTCAGCCAGAAGGGCGGCCCCGGAAAGACAACGACGGCTGTCAATCTGGCCGCAGGCCTCGCTCTTGGCGGCGCAGATGTACTCGTCGTCGATGTGGAACCCCAGGCCCAGGCCGGCGCCGCCCTTGGAGTGCGCCTCGACCAGTCCACGCTCAAGCTCTCACTCGGTCTCAAGCTTCAAGCTGCAGCGCAGGGTGTCGACACTGGCGTTGAGGACATCGTCATTGACCGCAGCGAGATCCTCGCCAAGTGGCCGAACCACGGCAAGCTCAGTGTCCTTGCATCCGAGCAGCGCACGATGGCCAATGCGCAGCACATCCTCCATGCAGCTGGACGCGACAAGGCGCATGTCCTGGGGAGTCTGTTGGACTCCGTGCAAGAGGAGTTCGACTACGTCGTCATCGACACTCCGCCAGCCGTGGAAGCGCTGAATGCCGTCGCGTTGGCTGCGAGTGACTATGCGTTGACTCTGTGCATGCCGAAGCTGGCTACGGTCGAAGGGGCCGTGGCTATGCGTGCGACGATCACGCACGTCCCCGACCGCACTGGCGTGGCCAACCCGAAGTACCTCGGTGCTGTGCTGAACGCGTCCCACGCACCCTCCGAGTGGAGCTCGGAAGAGATCGACGTCCGCGACCTCATGGTCGACGCTGGCCTGTTGCCTTTTGTCACTGACATCCGCGAGGACGCCCGCATCTCCCGCGCTTACGGGGGCGGTGTGCCGGCCTCTGCTGCGTTCGCGCGCACGGCATGCGGCAAGCGCTATGCCGCACTGCTCGCCGAGGTTCTGCATCGCATGGACACAGAGGAAGCTGAATGGACGATTGCTCCCACTGCTTCCGAAGTGCTCGACGCCAGGGAGCAGAGCCATGTCTGACGCCGCCAAGGACACGCTGAAGAACACTGACGGCGCCAAGAAGAAGCCTGCCGACCAGCCGTTCGCCGCCATCTCACGCCGCCCTAAGGGCTCCCGTCGCGGGTCGTCCGCTGAGGAACGAGCCGCTCGAGCAGCAGCCTTGACCGCCCAAGGGGAGGCTGTGGCAGACGCAGGATTTCTGGGAGCGGCCGCCCCGGCGTCACCGTCTGCTGAAATGCCCGAGGCCCCGCCGACTCCGGTGGGGGAGACAGGGTCGACTGTTGCCGAGGTGCCGTCGCAGGGCAGCTCTACTCCAGACTCCGAACAGCGGGCGGCGTCGGACCAGGCTCCTGCGGTGCCAGCTGACGAACGCCCCCCTGCGCCCCTCAATGCCGCCAGCAAGGCGCCTGCTCCTGCCAAGCGCGCGACCTCCACAGGGCGCTCCACGAGCCGTCGAGGAGCAACTCAGCGTCCAGTACCGGATGAGGAAATGGCGCCGTGTCATGCCAAGCTCCATGCCTCGTTCGAAGATTCCAGGACTCGTTCGCGCGTATGGGTGTCGAGCGGGGCGAACATGATCCCGCCCTTGTGGGATGCGCTTCGCACGCAGATCGGCAACGATCGGCGCTCCTCGGGGAATCGCGAGCTCGCCCGCGGGCACTACATGAACATCGTTCTGCTCGATGCGCCGATGGATGTCGACGCGATCGTCGACCAGTACGAGCAGTTGTCTGCTCGTTTTCGGGGTGCCTTGCCCAAGGGAGACAAGACAACTCTGCGGCTGAGTCCGGAAGCCGACGAGAAGCAGCGGGCTTTGAAGGAGTTGTGTGACGAGGCGGACTTCGCCCGCAAGGGGCTGTACGTCACCTCTGCCCTGATGCTCAGTTTTCTGACGCGTCTTCGGGAGGCGGGCCCGCTACCTCCCTTGAAGTTGCCGTCGTTGTTCTGATCGCTCATACGAATGGCCCGTCAGCATGCTCCTGCTGACGGGCCATTCGTCGTGTTGTCGGCCAATGCGACACGCCCGGCACGCAGGCAGATTTCTGCAACAGCACACGGCTCGCGTGACTTTCACACCACCTGCGCCAATTCCGGCAAGCCCTTGCCGCGGCCTTCAACAGCGTTTCTCAAGCCGCTCTCGATGGCGCGTGTGCATGCCCTGCCCCGTTACGTCGTATCCCAACTGACCAGGGGTTATATCGATGGCTGTCTTGATAGCCAGACCGATACGCGTACCGATAGTTCTTCCCAACTACCTACTGATAGACCGTCCCAGTGGCCCTCCAACCGCGCGACCATGACACCGACCACGCGCCATACCGATGTGGCTGACAGCGCACTCGCGGCGTCGATTGGGCTAGGGTGAGATCAGTAGGAGTCTTATCCACAGCCAGGAGCCACGCATGCCACCGGGGAAAGTCCTCAGCGCCAACGCAGTTGCGGTCGCTGCGGACGTCGACAGAAGTTGGGCTTACCGCGCAATCAAAGCTGGCGTCCTGTCAGAACCCTGTTTCCCTGCGGACGTTGTGGTGCTGAAGGTCTACCGGCTGCTGTCCCAGTTCGTCTGGCCCGACAAGCCTCGGGCTCGATCCGTCAAGCATGCCCTCGACACCTGGCAGCTCACAGCTCTCAATGCCACACGAAACGCTGTAACCGATGACGAAACCACGCCAGAGACGACGCTGTACGTCCTCCAAGGCGCTACGTATGTCGTCCACAGCCGGACTGAGAGGGCCGCGCTAGAGAGCGCCTCCGCCGATGGCGGCGCCCCCTCCCCGCTCGACGCACAGACAGTCCTCCGGCTCCCCATCGGGCGCTGGATCGACGAACTCGAAGCGGTTGTGGCTCGAACCCCAAAGAGCCAGCCCCGCCGCACCCCCAATCGCAATAAGACGGCCACCGCGACAACAGTTCGCGCCAAGGCCACAACTTCCTGACGACCCACGCACAGCAAGGAGGCCCACGTGTTCAGTCACAACACCCCTCAGCCTCCCATGCGCTGCAGCGCCGATGCCCAGCCGACCCGGGGAGCAGCCGTAGCCCGACGGCACCGGCCCTTGTCCACAGGCGGTTTGGTGCAGGGTGTGCAGAACGCAGAACGGCCCGGGAGTGCAATCCCGGGCCACTGCGAAGTCGAGAGTGAGGTGACAGCTACTACCAGCTCTAACTGAATCGACCCCCGCTGCTCCCGGCTGACCTCTTCCCCAAGTGGTCCGGGTGGCGATGAGGGTTTCCCAATCTCCTTCTCGACTGGAGCAGATCATAGCTACCCGTTCGAGGGCTGGCCTAGTGCTGCCGTTTTCTGGTCGCTCATTGCCGCCCAATCAGGCTCAAACACCCCCCGCCATGGCGGATTCCGCGCGCTGGGTGCTGGTGCGTGGTGTGGCTGCGCAGAGCGTTGAGCACACCGAGTCGCGGCGTAGTGGTCCGCGTGGCTGGCTGCGCGCGGTGCGGTGGCTGGTGGGGGCCGGTCTGCATCCGCATGCGAACGCCAACACGCTGAAGCTGGCGGAGGACTTGGCCGCGCGGATGGATTTCTCGACGGGGCAGGCCCGTTACTGCCTGGAGGAGACCGCGCAGCGCCTTGGTGTCTCGGTGGCGACCACAAAGCGTCATGCCGCGTATCTGCGGGAGCTAGGCGCGTTGGTGTGGGTGGTACACGGCTCGAGCACGAACATCCGCCGTGCCCTGGGCCTGGACGGCTATGCGGGTACGGCCACGGTCTACGGGGCGGTGATCCCGCCCGTCTACGACCACGCGATGGGCCACACCATCATCGGCTCCGGCTACGAGGCCCGGATCGTGATCGACCAGCGCGACCAGGACACCCCCAACCTCCCTCAGACCGGCTCTGATGAGGCTTCTGCGCCTGTGGATAACTCGCCTGCCGTGAAGGGGCTTGAGCCCCCTTCCCTGACCGTGGTTAAGGAAGTGGGTCAGGTTCAGATGGTGGGGGGTTTTAACAACACCTCGCGCAAGCGCACGAGCCGCCGAACCACGCCAGCCCTCAACTCGACCACCAAGACTGAAAACCTCAGCAGCAACGGCGGGGCTCCTCGTCGTCGTTCGGCGCGTCAGGTGGCCCGGGGGATTGCGATCACGCGCCGGGTGCGGGCGATGGTGAACTGGACGCAGACGGCGCGTCTTCGGCGTCTCGAGTACGTTTTGCGGCCGTTGCTGGATCAGGGCCTGGACGCGCACGACATCGCGGCTGAGCTGTACTCGTGGATGCTGACCTGGCGGCCGGCTGATCCCGCGTCCTACATCCACACACGCCTCAACCAGTCGGCTGCCGCCCACGCTGTGCCCGGTACCGACGCCGGAGAGCAGGCGCCGGTGGTGGCGGATCCGATGGACAACGCGGCCTGGCGGGCGATGGTCGAGCAGGCCGCCGCCAACGTGGCGTCCCTCGAAGCGCTCTTCGGCCCCGAGGAGCCTGCTGCAGCAGTGCGCACGGATGTGGACCGGAAGCTGGCCCGGTATGCCGGATGGCACGATTTCGGCATGGTCGCTGCACATACCGAGGACGATTTCGACGACGCCGTCGACCTGTACGGGATCGGCCTGGTCTCGCGTGCGATCGGTGTGGCCGGCAACCGGCGCATCAAGCTCGGAACCCACACATGAACTACCCCTGGTCCCAGGTCGTGGCCGCTGCCCGGTGCGCGGACCCGGCCATAGACCCCGAGACACCAGCCGCAGAGCGTGCAGCAGGCCCGGCAGATCTGCGCCGCATGTCTCCTGGCCGACTCCTGCCGTACCTGGGCGCGCGAGCAGCGGGTGTGGGGTGTGTGGGGAGGCGAGACCAACAGCCAACGCGCAGCCGCCGGATTCCCGCCGGATGAGTTCCGAGGCCGCGGACTGCCCTCCGGGCAGCGCGTACGCGACTACCGGCCGTGCGGGACGAGGGCTGCCCATCGGCGGCATCTGCGGCGTGGTGAAGAGCCTTGTGAGGCGTGCCGGGCGGTTGAGCGGCGGCGTTGAGGGCCTGTGTTTCGTGCAGGCCGATGCCAGCGCGCGTTTCCTGGAGAGTCTTTGGGGAGTCCAACCCGCTCAGAAGGGGGCGTCGTCGGTGTCGCGTAATGGCCCGCCCTGCTGTAGTGCTGCTGTGCTCGATTCCCTTGGGCCTCTGCCGCTGGGTGTTCGTGGGGCAGGACGCGTCCCACCCTTGTAGGTGCGGCCGGCGTTGAAACTTCGCCTCGCCGGAGTGTCAGGCCCGTCTGAGTATGGAAGTCCGCATGTGGAGCGGTGTGCATCAGGTGACCAGTGAGGGGGAGGTTTTGGTGGCGAAGTTCGAGCAGGAGGTCGACAGCGTCACGGTCGAGGTGATCGCGGGCGGGGTGGTGGTGTCGTTCGCCTCCGGCCTGGGGGACTCGGAGTTCGACCCGGGTGTGAGGCGTCGGCGGGTGGAGAGTGCATCGGTGTTCGTCGTCTGGGGTGAGGCGCGTGCAATCTGCCGGGCCTTGGCGCAGCGCGAGAGTTATAGCAGCCCCGGGATCGGAGCCGACACCCCGCATGGCTTCCACAACGTCCCGTGGGCTGGGGGAACGGGAGAGTCGGGCTGCTTCCAGTACTTCGCCGGTTACACGCACTTTGAGGTCGGCCTGACCGAGCGCACGCAGTCCGAGTTGCACAGCAAGCTGCAGGCGGCACTGGAGGCTGCAGAGGAGAGCGACGAAACGCAGCTGCGCCTTGACGATCACCGTGGCTTCACCCTGGCCTGACCACTGCAGTTCGTTCGCAGGGTCTGGGTGGGCCTGGGCGGTGCGGCAGGCCTGGGGTGCCTGCCGCACCACCCAGGGCGCGGGGCCGGCCGCGCTCACACGGCCGGTCCCTCCAGCAGGCTGGGGTGTTTTCGTACTTTCTGCGGAGCGTCTCGCCGGGCGAGGCGAGCGTCCATCCCTCTACGCGCGTGCGTCCCTCGAATGGGCGACAGCCAACTCCCCTGCCCTTGGGAGGGGAGTTGGTGGTGTGGGTGTGGCTGGTGGTCGTACCCGGCCCGTGTCGCGGGGCCGGGTACGACGTCTGCGGCTCATGTGCCCATGGGCCGCTGGTGGGTGGCCCGACGACAGGCCATCCCTTGCCAGGGTGCACGGGGCGCGGGTCGTATGCCTGCCGGGTTGCTCCGACCGCGTCCGGCGGGCCTTGTGGTCTGGTTCGGGTGTCATGGGTCGCCGATACGGTGGGCCGGTACAGGATCAGCGGGACGGAAGGTGGTGGCGGTATGGCGGGTGAGACGTTGGTGACGGTGGTGGGGAATCTGACTGCGGATCCGGAGTTGCGGCATACGAACTCCGGGTTGGCGGTGGCGAATTTCACCGTGGCGTCCACGCCGCGCACCTTTGACCGGGAGCGCAGTGAGTTCGTGGATGGGGAGCCGTTGTTTCTGCGGTGTTCGATCTGGCGGCAAGCCGCCGAGAACGCGGCGAGCTCGCTGACGCGGGGTGCGCGGGTGATCGTGACGGGCCGGCTCAAGCAGCGCACCTTCGACGACAACGAGGGGCAGCGCCGCACCGTGCTCGAGCTTGATGCCGAGGAGGTCGCGGTGTCCCTCACGTATGCGAGGGCCCAGGTCACCAAGGCCTATGGCGCTGCGCAGGGGGTTCCGGCACAGAACGGGCAGTCCCGGCCCGGAGCAGAGCCGCACCCCTTCTGACCCAGACCTCGGCCAGCCGGACGGGACCGTGGACGCCGGCGCTATGGCCGTCCGACTGCGCTGCGCCGTGCAGATGTTCCTGGGGGTGGGTGGTCGTACCCGGCCCGACGACGTGCCGGGTACGACAGTGCGGTCCATGTGCCCCATGGCCGCGGCGAGTGCCCCGTAGACGACACCCACGATCACTGTGCGGTAGATAGCTTGCGCGCGCCTGCCGGGCTACTCCGACTGCGTCATGGGGTGGTGGTCGTACCCGGCCCGAGCGGAGGGGGCCGGGTACGACGCTGCGGCCATGCGCCCATGGGCCGCGGTTGGGGTGACCCTAGGAAGACACCCGCCGGTCTCACTGTGGACCGGGCGCGGCCGTGTTGCTTGCCGGACTGCTCCGAGCGGGTCCTGGAGGAGGCTGCGCCTTCAGAGCGTGCTCCGAAACGAGGTGTTCCACCGCGTTGGCGGTGGCCTGCTCGGGGGTGTCGGTGGTGCCGGTGTGGCCGCATTCGCCGTGTCCGCCGGGGGTGTTCACGGGAGAAGCGCACCACCATTCCCACTGGCCGTCGCGGATGTGTCGGGTGCGGTAGCCGGGCTGTGCGGGTGGGGGCAGTCGGTAGCGGGCTGGCGGTGGGGTGTGGTGGGCGGCGGCCCCCCCGGGGGCGGCCCCCCCCCCCCCCCCGGCCGTCAGGGCCCCGACCCCCCCCCCTCCCGGGCCCGGCCG
>NZ_JAEIMH010000050.1:64221-69642 GCF_016464295.1 Streptomyces sp. N35
CGTGGGGGGGGGGGGGGGGGGGGTGGCGGGGGGGGGCGGGGGGGGGCAGGGGGGGGGGGGCGGGGGGGGGGGTGGGGGGGGCGGCGGCCGCCAGGAGGGCGGCCGCCTCACCGGCCATGACGGTCAGGCCGCGTACCGCTCCCGCTCGTGGACCGGCGCGGTGTGGTCCTGGTCGCCGTGGCTGGTCTGTCCGTCCGGCTGGGTAGGTCCCGCGCTTGAACTGCTCGGTGGGGTGGGTGGGTTGAGGGTGGTGGAGACGACGGACAGGACGGGCTGGCGGTTCTTGCTCTTGGCATACAGCGACAGTCCGAACTGATTTCCCAGTGCCTTCGCGCAGCGCTTCATCGCACCCGAGATGGCTGCCTTGTAGGCCAGCTCGTGGGCCTCACCGAGCTTCGGCTGGCAGCCGGTCTCGATCGTCCCGTCCTCGAACGGCCCGAGCATGTTGCCCTGCGGGTCGTAGGCGGTCAGCCGGACGCGAACCCGCCAGGACACCCACCACTTGCTGTCGGTGCGCTCGGCGCTGATGCATTCCTCGGCGACGATCTCGCGGGCCCACATCCCGAACCCGAAGATCCGGGTGAGGGACGCCTCGACGTCCCACGCTTCGACATGACTGAAGCCTTTGCCGTCGGTGCCGATCCGGCCGGGGTGGAGCTCCTCGGTGAGCTTCGCGTACTGCTGCGGCGACAGGTGGACGGCGCTGCGCGCACTAGGCTTGGGGGTGCTGGATTGCTGGTCGGCTGTGTTCGTGGCGGGGGCGGTCAACGAGTCCCTCCGGGAGTGTGGCCGGGTGTTCCGGCGTGGGGCGCGGTGGGTGTCTTCAGGTCTGTGACGGGACGGGTCACCCATCGCGCTTTGACATGTTTCAGTGTACCTCATTTTTGTTGAAACTGCAGGTCAGGGCGCATTCTGGCGCGAGTTAAGTGGGGCGTCTGTGGTGGGTTCTAGTAGGCGTCGGGGTGGAAGTTCTTGTTCTTGTCCTTGGCGAATTTTCTGAGGGTGGTCAGATACCAGGTGGGGCGGCCGAGTTCGTCGTGTTCGTCGGGGGCCGGCATGACGCGGGTGCGGTGGTACCAGGTCTTGACGGCGTCGAGGGTGACGCCGTGTACGTCGGCGACGTGGTTGAGGTAGTAGCGGCGTTTGCCGGTGGCCGGCGAGTAGGTGGGGGCGGGGGGAAGTTTCTTGCCGCGGGCGTCGAAGCCTTCGACGCGCTGCCCGTGGCCGTCGAGGTAGCCGAGGGCTTTGCCGAAGGCGATGGCGGTGGCGCGGGCGTACTGGGCGGGTCGCTGGCCCGGGTTGAGCTGTTCGCCGACTTCGGTGAGTGCGCCGCTGGCGTGCCAGTGCTGGGCGCTTTGCCGTGGCACGCCGAGCAGCTCGGCGATCTGCGCGATGGTCATCGGTTCACGGTCGTGCTTGCTGCTCATGGGGGCGGCTCCTGGCTGCGCGGTTGTGGCGCCTTTGAGTGTATGGCCGTTCCTTGGTGGCCAGGGCGTGCTGAGGGCCGGCCATGAGGAGCTGCACTCTGCCCGGGGGCTGGGGGAGTGGTCGGGGGCACGCAGTGCGGCCTGGCGGGTGCGGGCCGCGATGATGCAGCATGCCCCGACCATGCTCGCGGTCGGGGCAGCGGTGTCCGGCTGGGAAAGCAACTCGAGACCCGGTGGGGAACGCCGCAGCGCCCATGGGGTGCTCGTGGTGTCGCTTGTGGGGCCGGGGTCCGGCGGCAGCGCGCAGCCAGCGACGACAAGTAGTCGCCGGACCCCGGGGATTGATGGCCCGCCACTTACGCGGGCGACAGCGCGCCTTACGCGACTGTGGTCAGAGGCTGCCGGCGGGCAGTACGTCGCGCGCGGGGGCGGGGGTGAAGTGCAGGTCGCGTTCCATGACCCACCGGCTGCGGCGCATGTCGGGTGCGAGGGATTCGTAGGCGGGGAGGTCGTAGTAGCCCCAGTCGCCGTAGGCGGGGTCGCTGTGGCCGATCATCCCGAACCCGTAGGCCTCCATGGTCTCGGGGTTGATTTCGGTGATCCAGATGTCGCCCCAGGTGGCGAAGTAGTGCAGGTGCACGGTCTTGTCCGGCATCGGGGTGTCCTCGGTGGCGTACAGAGCCGGGATCGCCTTCAGGGTCTTGGCGGGTGGGTAGAAGGCGTGGCCGCGTATCTGGCGGTTGATCTCGGGCAGTCGGCCGGTGGTGGTGCGCATAGGGGGTGTTCCTTCGTTGCGTGGGCTGAGGCGGAGCAGGGGCCGGGGCGGCAGTCAGGCGGGCGGCCATGGGTGGTAGGCGTGGGCATGGGCCGCCCCGGCCGGTGCATGGGAGTGGCTAGAGGGTGGTGAGGGAACGGCGGCGTACGCAGCGGGGGTTGGAGCCGCAGTCGGGGGTGCGGGTAGCGCCGGTGGGCTCGAGGCGGTAGCGCATTTCTTGGTGGTCGAGCCAGAGGTCTATGCAGCGTTCGCAGCGGCATTCGTACGCCTTGTAGAGGCCGTGGTGGGTGGTGAGGCTGCCGGTGTAGATCACGCGGGCTCCGGTGGGCAGAGTGTGGGCGCTGGAGCGTCGGCCGGCGGGGTGAGTCGTGGTGGTCATGAGGGGCGCCTTTCAGTGGGTGGGTGTGTGGGCGGTCGGGGCGGGGCTCGGGGCGAACCCCGAGCCCTGGGGCAGGTCGTGGCGCGGGGAGCGGGGGTGGGTCAGTGACAGATCTGCGCGCATGCGGTGTAGGCGTTGTCGGCGTAGCGGCGCAGCCACCGGAGCGCCGTTGTGGGGTGGTCGTACTGGGTGGCCATGGTCTGAAGGGTTTGGCCGTAGGTGGCGAGGTAGCCGACGAGGTCGGCGAGTTCGAGGCTTTGGGCGTGGTGCATGTCGGTGAGGATCTGGGTGCGGTGGGCGGTCTTGAGGTCCACGGGATGAGCCTTCGGTGCGTGAGCGCGTACCGAGCAAGGGGCTGCATCGGGCTCCGAGACGGGTCTGGCCCTGGTGCGCGCGGGTGGGCGAGTGGAGGGGAATCTCAGGCGGCTGCAAGGGCGGCGGCGGTGATCTGGGCGGCGGTGTAGGGGCGGGCGTGGGTGGTGCCGTCCCAGTGGACGTAGTAGCGGGCCTGGCCGGTGAAGGGGTCCCAGCCGACGGTGAGCACCGTTCCGTAGACGGGGAAGAGCGGGCCGGGGCGGGTCACTCGGTCGCCGGGCGTGTGCAGCGGTGTGTGCATGGACGGGCCTTTCAGGAGTCGTGAGCGAGGCGTTGGAAATGGCTGGGTGCGCCCGGAGTGGCGCCCCGGGCGGGTTCACCAGGGACGGCCTGTCACTGACGACGTGCGGCAGTTTTCACAGGTCCAGTCACCCTCGGCGTCCTGCGCCCAGCCGAGCTCGCTTGCTTCGTCCTCGATCGCGACGGTGGCGCAGGTGCCTGCGCACGCGACGAGTTCGAGATCCGTGGCAGCGAGGGTGACCAGAGTCGTCAAGGCAGCCCTTCCAGCTTCGGAGGGGCACCAACACCCCAGTTGACGCTTTTAAGTGTATTGACTGATGAGGTAAAAGTACACCGAAAAGCGTCGGGGTGGCGCAAGTGTGACGCTTGCCACGTGTGACGCATTTAAGTGTACATCGAGTTCCGCCTGATCTACACTGAAACACGTCAAATGGAAGTGAGAGGAACCCTGAAATGCCCTCGTCGCCTTACGTCTTCGCTGAGTGGGAGAGCGCGCGTTGCCCGGACTGCAACGGCCCTGTCAGCGCCTACGAGGAAATGCCCGAGTGCGAAGACTGCGCTGCCGAGTAGCTGCTGTCTGGCCGCGTCTCCTGGCCCTTGCGAGAGGGCCAGGGGCGCAGCCCCTCACCTGCTCCGCCTGGTGGCGGATGCCGTCCCCTTCTCACGAAAGCTGGAAGCCGATGTTCACGAAGATCACGCATTTTGCCCCGGCGGGTACCGACGTCCTGGACTCCGATCACCTGCGCACGGGCGTGGTGGAGGGCTCGATGGAGAACCCGAACGATGAGTCGAAGGCGATCTACTTCGTGCGGTTCACGGGTGGCTGCGGTGTGCCGGTGGCAGTGCCCGAAGACGAGCTGGTGATGCGGAAGCCGTTCACCGTGTTCGGGACGCTCTGTGACGTGACGGGGGAGCCGCATAACGGGATGACGGTCCTGGCCGGGCACATTGCGCTGGAGGGCATCTGCTGTCGGCATGACGATGACACGTCGCAGTTCTTCGTCAACGTGATGGCCTACGACTTTGAGGACGCCATGGACCAGGCCTTCGAGATGGCGACGTGCTGACCCTGCCCGGGGTTGGTACGGCCCGTGTGCAAGATGACAGTCAGCAGGTGGGCCGTACCGACCCGTGTGGGGGTTGAGCGTTCGGGGGTGCTCGGTTGTGTCCGGGGGTGAGCACGGTGAACGCTCGCTTGTTTTAACGGTGTTGGTGTTGTTTCGTCACGCCGGGTTTCCTGGCCGGTGCCGTGATCCTTTGCCCGGTGTGTTGGCGTAGTTCAGTGGCATCCGCCGACACATCCGGTGGCATCCGCCGGTACAGGTGTGTCGGCGGATGCCACCGGATTTTTCGGCGGATGCCACTGGGACTGCCACCGAGTGGCATCGGGGTTTGTCGCTGTATGTCAGTGGCGGGGTGTGCCTGGATCGCTGTAAGCGATCTTGCTGGTTAACCTCGTGGGTGAGGGCTGGTTCCTGTGCGGCATGGTGGCCGGGGAGAGCCCGGTACAGGGCGCGTGGCTCGCGTCTTCATGAAACACCGGCGGGGGCTGGCCCTCGCCGGTGTTCAGGCACGGCTGCGCCCGGCTTGCATGGGCCCCAGGCAGACCCGAGCCCGTCCCTCTCGTTGCTTGCCGGGTGGAGCGAGTCGACCTCCTGCAGGCAGCCGTGAGCTGGGTCCTCACCTCTTCTCACGATTGTTACGGAGCGTGTCCACCGGGCGGTGTTCTTGATCGCTGATCAAGGCCCCGCCCTCGTGACTTTGCGTGACAGCCCCTGGCCCGGAGGGCCGAGGGTGTGGGTAGTGCTGAATCGGGTGTACGGGGCGTCTAGGGGGAGTAGCGTCTTTGTGGATAAGGGGGTGCACGGCTTCTGCTTGTAACCCTCCACCCAGATTCAAGGCCCTTACGTTCAGGGCCTACCGGCAGTGTCCGTGCACCCTCAAATTCCCAGCTCAGGCAGGGGTGCACGAAACCTGCACCTAACTCTTTCCACCCCAGGAACCGCCTATGACCTGCGCAAACAGCAGCCCCTCAGGGGGTGCACGGATTCTGCCTCCACTCCTATAAAGGGGAGAGGATCGATCCCTGCATTCCCCATGCCCGCAGCGGCGGAGCCGCCAGGGCCATACACCCCCGGGCGGGCTGCGAAGCAGCGCGCCGGGGCCCCCGAAGGGGCGGAAGGGCCATCCCGGAGGGATGGGCCCAAGGGGCGAGGGGCCGCAGC
>NZ_JAEIMH010000051.1:0-2893 GCF_016464295.1 Streptomyces sp. N35
CCCCGGACCCTGCGCGATCTGGACCGGGTGCTCTGGATCTCCGGAGCCATCGGCCCCGCGCCCGGCGGCCTGGCCGGGCCCGCCGTCGCGACCCGGCTCGGCCGGCGGCTCACCGCCTCCGCCGACACCGCGCAGCGCATCGCGGACGGCGACCTCGCACGCCGGATCCAGGCCGAGCGCGAAGTGACCGCGAACATCGCGCACGAACTACGCACCCCCGTCGCCGGCATGGTCACCTCCGCGGGACTTCTGCCGCCCGGCCGGCCCTCCGGCGCAGATGATGAACCTAAAGGTAAACGTGCAGGTCAGGGCAATCGGGTGGGTGGTTAGCGGTCCGAGACAGTGCGGCCGGAAGGGGACTGTGACCTGTCACTCGGCTTCTGTCCTGTCTACTTTCGGCCGCAAGACTGTGCGGAGGAAGGTGGGTCCTCGATCAGGCTGCTTCGTACGCTCAAATGAAGGGAGCGGTGCGGACGAGCCACGTGCGAATGCCTTTGGCCGTGCCATCCCGTCCTGCCGTTGCCGCACCTGGAGATTCAATGTCCCGCGCACCGAAATGGCGGGCGTTGATCGCCCTCCTCGTCGTAGCAGCCTCCTTGTACTTCGCGCTGACCAGCACCGCTCGCCTCGGCCTCGACTTGAGGGGCGGAACGCAGATCACGTTGGAGACTCAGGACACGGCGAAGATCAAGGCGGATGCCACGTCGACCGACCGTGCCCTTGAGGTCCTGCGGCAGAGGGTGGACGCGCTCGGGGTGTCCGAGCCGTCGTTGTCCCGGGCCGGCGAGAAGCGCATCATCGTGGAGCTGCCAGGAGTGCAGGATCCGCGAGAGGCTGCCGAAGTGATCGGCCGTACCGCGCAGTTGACCGTGCACCCGGTAACCGGACTCACCGACAAGGCCCCCGACGAGAAGAAGGCAAAGCAGGAGAAGGGCAACCCGGAGGGGGCACGAACCCTTGCGGACCCGGGAGTCCCGGGTAGTTATGTCCAGCTCGCACCGTCCGCGATGACCGGTGAAGGCATCAAGGATGCCGAAGCCGCACTGGACGTGCAGTCGGGCGCGGGATGGACCGTCAACCTTGACTTCAGTAAGAGCGGCGGGGATGCCTGGGCGAAGATCACCGGTGAGGCGGCGTGCGCGCCTGCAGGTGATGCCAAGCGCAGGGTGGCCATCGTGCTCGACAACCAGATCCTCTCGGCGCCGAACGTGCAGGAGAGTGTTGCCTGCAACGTCGGCATCACCGGCGGCTCGACGCAGATCACCGGGAATTTCGCTGCGGCCGAGGCGCGTGATCTCGCCGCGCTGGTGAAGGGCGGCGCGCTTCCGGTGCCAGTGGACGTCGTCGAGCAGCGCACGGTCGGCCCCACGCTCGGAGCCGATGCCATCTCGGCCAGCGTCACGGCCGCGATCATCGGCCTGATCTGTACAGGCCTGTTCATCATCGTGGTCTACCGGCTGCTGGGCTTCCTCGCCACCATCGCGCTCGCGCTGTACGGCCTCATCTCCTACGCCGTACTCGTCGCATTGGGTGCCACCCTCACCCTGCCGGGTCTGGCGGGATTCGTGCTGGCCATCGGCATGGCAGTGGACGCCAACGTTCTGGTCTTCGAACGTGCCCGCGAGGAGTACCTCGCACCTACCAGGCGCCCGCGCGACCTGCGTCCGCCGCTGCGGCGTGGCTTCGAGAAGGCCTGGAGCGCGGTGATCGACTCGAATGTCACCACGTTGCTCGCGGCAGGCCTGCTCTTCTTCTTCGCTACCGGGCCGGTCAAGGGGTTCGGTGTCACGTTGTTCATCGGTGTGATCGCATCGATGGTCTCAGCCCTGATCGTCACTCGTGTGCTCGCAGACTGGGCGGTACGTCGCCGCGTCGTCGCCAACCGTCCATGGCTGACGGGCATAGCCTCCACGGGGAGGGTGCGTACGTGGCTGACCTTGCGCAAGCCGCGACTGCTTCGGCACCGTCGCAAATGGCTAGCGGTGAGCGGCCTGTTGATGGTGCTGTCAGTCACGGGCATTGGCGTGCGGGGCCTGGACTTCGGCGTTGAGTTCACCGGCGGGCGTCTAGTGGAGTACAGCACCAGCCGAACCGTCGAGGTCGACACTGCGCGCAAGGCGGTGGCCGACGCCGGATTCCCCAAGGCGGTGGTGCAGCGCTCGGGCGACGGGAACGTCACGGTACGAACTGGAAACCTGAGCGATGACGAGCAGCGCGACATCGCCAAGGCCCTGGAAGAGCCCGGTGGCAAGGTAACGCTTCAACGCGACGAACTGATCGGCCCCAGCCTCGGCGACGAGTTGCGCAAGAAGGCGCTCATCGCCCTGGGAATTGCTGTGGCCGCACAGCTCATTTACCTGAGCGCCCGATTCCGGTGGACATACGCGACCGCGGCAGTCGGCGGCATGATCCACGATGTGCTCCTGGTGGTGGGTCTGTTCGCCTGGCTCGGTAAGCCCGTGGACAGCGTGTTCCTGGCCGCTCTGCTGACGGTGATCGGCTACTCCGTCAACGACACGGTTGTGGTCTTCGACCGGGTGCGTGAGCGGCGCCGCGCAGACCGCACCTCCGAGTTTGTCGATGTGGCGAACCAGGCCATCCTGCAGACCCTGCCCAGAACTGTGAACACCGGCATGGGAGCGGTATTCATCCTCGCCGCGCTCGCGGTACTCGGCGGAGACTCGCTCGGCGACTTCTCCATCGCGCTGCTGGCCGGCGTGGTGGTGGGTATGGGATCGACCATCTTCACCGCCACACCGTTGGCTGCCGCGCTTGAGGACCGCTTCCCGGCCCTGGCACCCCCGCCGGTCCGGGAGAAGCCAGAGGAGCAGAACACCACGGGTGCCGTCCTGTGAGCCGAGCGGCGGGCCGCCCGGGGCACCCCCGCCGCCCC